>JANMWU010000877.1:0-1791 GCA_031380785.1 Gemmatimonadaceae bacterium | reverse complement strand
CGTGACTGACAACCCTACGGACGCCGGATTGAAGCCATCCCACACTCGGAATGACGCCGCGACATTGTTCATGCCGCGCGCGTTTGCGTCACGCGTATCGCGCACCGCGCCCACTTCGACGACACCGAGCGATGTCACTGGGGACACGAGTCCCGGAGTGATCCACTTGCCCGTCGCGTCGATGCGGCGTGCATTTGCCGGAATTGTAACGTTCGTGCCGAGGGCCGTGATCACACCATCGCTGAGGATAATTGTGGCGTTGGCGATTTTCGGGCCGCTCACCGGATAGATGGTTCCACCGGTGATCGCGACGGTTTCCTGCGCGCTGGCAGTGGTGCCCAGCACGATGCCTGCGGCCGCGAAAGCGGCAATTCGGTTGATGCGCATCAGCGGCGTCCTCCGCTTACGGTGGACGGCGCCGGTACGAAGCCGAGTTCGAAATCGGTGCGCCACTGTTGCTTTGGATCCATGCGATCATACCGCGTTGCACCATCGATGATGACACGGTCAGCGCGCGTGTAGACACTGAACGGATTGCCGGACCAGAGTACGACGTCGGCATTCTTGCCAACCTCCAGTGAGCCGATGCGGTCGTGCAGATCGAGCGCCCACGCCGGATTTATCGTGATCCACTTCACCAGCGTCGCGTCGTCAATGGTGATGCCGATCGCCGCACCGGCGGCGCGCGCCTTTGACGCATCCTGATTCAGTCGCTGCGAACCACTTGGATCATCGGAATGCACTATTGCGCGCGCACCGGCGTTGTGCACCAGTGCAAGATTGGCGCGGATCCCGTCGATAGCTTCCATCTTGAAGCCGCCCCAGTCACTCCAGAGTGAGCCGGAAATGCTGTCGCGCGCCATCACATCGGCCAGCTTGTACGCCTCGACGCCATGGTGAAATGAGCGGATGCGATATCCGAACTCGTGCGCGATGTCGATCATCTGCATCATCTCGTCGGCCCGATAGCAGTGATTGTGCACGAGGATATTGCCCCGCAGCACTTCCGCCAGCGTTTCGAGTTCAAGATCGCGCTGCGGCGCTTCACCCGACTTGTCGGCCAGCCACTTGTCCCAGCGACGACGATACGATTCGGCCTGAATCCACGCCGCGCGGTATCCCGCCACGTTGCCCATACGCGTTGACGGACCGCGGCTGGCGTACACACGCTTTGGATTCTCACCGCACGCCATCTTGAGCCCATATTTCGCGCCGGGAAACTTCATCCCCTGCACGCTCACGCTCGGCACCACTTTCAGCACAACGCTGCGCCCGCCGATCAGATTCGCTGAACCGGGCAGGATCTGCAGCGTTGTCACGCCGCCGGCCAGATCGCGCGGAAACTGCGGATCCTGTGGCCAGACGCTGTGTTCCGCCCAGACGCGCGCCGTGGTTGGCGCCGTGGCCTCGTTGCCATCGCTCAGCGCTTCACCGCCGGGCGCCGCGTACACGCCGAGGTGCGAGTGCGTGTCGATCAGTCCTGGCGTAACGTAGCGTCCGTTCGCGTCCACCACTTCAGCGTCGGTTGCGGATGGTGGCGTACCGCTGCCAACACTGACAATTTTCCCATCGCGCAACAGGATGTAGCCGTGATCAATCTGCGGACCGACGGCGGTAAGCAGTGTGGCGTTTGTGATCAGCACCGCCTTCGAAACCGGTGCGCGATACGTGCTCGGGAAGGGATCGGCGTTCGGCAGCGCCACGGCGCCTGTTCCCGGCGGGAGAGCCGGCTTGGCGGTTGCTGGCGTCGCGCCAGGAGTCTGCGCCCGCAGTGCGCCGGCGAACGCGCAC
>JANMWU010000831.1:0-4404 GCA_031380785.1 Gemmatimonadaceae bacterium | reverse complement strand
CCGCCGTCGTCGGCGCCTTCGCGAATCGACTTCGCAGTCGCGCTGCGCAGTTGCGCGTAGCCCGGGTCGCCGTAGCGCAGCGAGGTGAAGTGCGGCACCGCATCGGGATGTTTTTCATCGGGCACGCAGCGAAAACGCTTGGATACCAGCGACCCGTGCGGCACGAAACAAAAGCGCACGCAGCCTTCCTGTCGGCGCTCCGCAATCACCGGCGCTGTCCACTTCTCAGAGGGCATCGGGCCGAGGCTCGCGAAGAAGATCGTGTTCGAGGCAAGCTGCATCAGCTTGGTGTGCAGTTTGCCGATGACGGTGCTTTCAGTAATTGTCAATTCTGCGCCGGGACCATCTGCGCCATCGGAATCGAAGGCCACGCTGGCGGCATCGCCCGCGTCGACGATACAGTCGTGCACGAAGACTCCGGCACCCACCACCACTTGCAGCCGGCCGGTGATGCAGCGCTCCAGCGTAACTTTGGCGAAAGGGTGCTCGATGAGCAGGCTCACCTTGCCGGGTGATGCGGCGGTGCCATCGGTGTTGAGCGTCAGGCCTGGCACCAGCGTGCAGTCGCGCAGCACCAGTTCGCGCGGTTCGACGTCGGCCGCGGCGGCTAGGTGCAGTGCGCCGCCGCTGATCACTAGGCCATCGAGCACCAGCCGGCCGCGCGCGCCAATGGCGAGCGTGATAGCACCGCCCGACGCGATCATCGGCCGCGCGCCATTGCGCGCCGTCACCACCACTTCGGGTCCGGGCGCGCCGACCGCTGTCACGCTATCCACCTTGAATACCGGTGTCTGCGCGTACTTAAGACTGTCATTGATGACGACCCGCCCGCCCGAGGCGATGGCATCGAGATGCGGCTGCAACGCCTCCCCCGAGCTCGCGTTGCGTTGCGTCGCGAGCAGCGTGCCGGCTAGGCTGCGCTCATATTCGCCGCCGCCGATCGGGCGCGAGAAGCCGCTATGAAACGTGCCGAGAATCGGGCCCGTGACGCTCGCTCCGAGCAGCACGCGGCCGAGCTGTGGATCGATGGCGATTTTGTTCGCGGCCAGTGTGGCTTCATGTGCCCAGCCGCCCACGACGTCGCGTAGGTCGCAAACGCAGATGTCGGTCGCATCGATTGGCACAGGCGACCGCGCGGGGTTGGCGTTCGGACGCGACAGCACGATACTCTCGCCGGGTCCATAGTCGTCGGCTACTGTCGAGTCGGTGGTCGCAGCCTTCATCGCGCGCGCCATCAGGCGCAGGTTAATGGGGTCTGGCACATTGGCGGGCTCGGCAATGTGCGTGATCTGCGTCTCGGTGACCGGCAGCCGAAACAACGGCTGGTCGGCGCCGAGTGGATTAAAGCGAAACTTGCGTCCTGTCGCGTCGCCTGGGTCGGGCGTGAGCGGTACGTCACTTAATCGAAACGCCTGCAGTCGCCACAGGAAGATACCGACGTTCGCAATGTTATAGCGCCCCGACCCCGCCTCGGGTCGGCGCATCTCGGCGGTGTGGGCGACTGCGTTGAACGGGCCGCCCTGTTGCAGCATCTTTGATGTGGAGCGCAGGTCGGCAGTGGCCGGCGCGTGCAGCCGCACATGATTCATGTACTGCGTCGTTGCAAGTTGCTCGAAAAACTCTACCGCACGCGCTGGCCAGTCGGTCACATCGTGTGCCAGTTGTTCAAGCATCGCCGCCGTGCCTTTGCGGCGGCGGTAGCGGATGGTGTTGGCCACCTCGGCACGCGGCGATGCGATGTTTGGCGCCACGCCGTGCAGCGGCCGGTAGCCGATCAGGTCACCGATGTAAGGTGCAACCCATTCGTTACAGGTTTCGATGAACTGGTCGTCGTAAAGCTGCTCAACGTTTTCCTCCAGCGCCTCAAACTCCCGCGCGATAAGCGCCACCAGCGCGCGCAGCGGCTCGCCTTGCTGCACGTCCCGGATGCGGTAGACCGCAGGCAGCAGCGCATACAGGCGATCTGCGTTGAGGGTGCTCATCCCATCTCCTCCAGCCGATCGAACGGCCCGGCGTCCAATGTCAACAACTCCGCAGGCAAGGCGACGTTACGGTTCACCTGCATACGGGACGCGAGTAACCGAGTCTGAAGCGACTTGACTGTTCTTGCCGTTGGTGGGGCTCCGCGGTATAGGCTGTCGAGATCGACGGCCACAACGCCCGGGACAGAGTGCGCCACCGCGATCACTTCAGATTGCAAAACTGATTGTTCAAGCGCGCGTGCGTTAAACGCGTAGTGGGCGCGCAAGGCCGCTTGCACCGCCTCGAGTAGTGGCTTGAGCTTATATGCTGGATCGCGCTTAACTTTGAGTCCGATATGGAAGAAGCTTGCCCGGTATGACAACAGCGTCACGCTCACATGTGGATCGCCGCCGGCCTTAAGCGCGAGCCACAGGTTGTTCCACACGGGGTTGCTGCTTGATAATGGCGCTCCATCCTGCCCGGCCAAAGTGATCGCGATGGTCGGGCCAGCACCCAACTGCAGGACCTGCGCCCGGGCCTTGGCAATGCCGGTGAATGCCATCGCAAAGTCTTCGTAGTCGAGCAGGGAAACCGCCCGGCCTAGCGTGCGTGTACCCAGTGGCATCGTGCGGCGGGCCTGATCAGTCGGCTCAGGGTTGGTGCCACCCTGCGCGGCCACCGGATTGCTGACGCTCTTAAGACCCAGCGGTCGCGTCATTAATTGCGTGAGCTTGTCACCCGCGACGTTGCCTTCCTGTCCCAAACCCTGCCGATACGTTGCGCGAACATTATTGACGCCGCTGGGCAGTCTGGCGCCGCGCACGCCATCGCCGAACATGACGAAAACTCTGCTCTGTTCATCGACGCTCAGGGTATAGGAGCGCTCCTTAGCAGTTGAAGTGAACAAGGTCGGCTTCTCGGTCCATTCGAGGTCACCGATGCGCACGCTCAATTCGCTGTCGGTGCCGGTCTCGTTGATGGCGCTGCGATAGGTCAACGGCAGGCGTTTCAGCTCGAAACGCTGGAAGCTCTTGCTCGCGTCGCCGGCACCAAGAATCTGCGCAGCGGTTTCACCATGCGTGGCGAGCGCGACGTTCGCATGGACGACCACGGTGTCACGAATCAGCATCTTCGGCAACGGCGGCGTTATCTGCACGACGCTGCGGTTAACATCGACGCTTTGGGCGCTCATCAGTGTGCATTCGTGGACCTGCCACGGCCCTTTCTTGTCTGTCCCGTCCAGCACCAGATTGCCAGCGACGATCAAGCGGCGGTTCGCATCAAGACCTTCAACCGCAACGGCGAGGGGCAGATGGTCGCCACCAATCGCATCCCTCACGGGATAAGGCGCGATCGTCAGCGGCTCGGACTGTGCATACACTGACGTCTCGCGCACGGACTTATAGAAACTCGTGTCCAGATCCCGACCCGCAACGCTTATGCGCGTCACCTTACCGGACAGTGCGAAGGCTGCGAGCGAGATGTCGTTTGTGGTCCTGATCTTGTAGACCTGAGTGAACATCCATGGCTTATTAATTTGTCTGATTTCCCCCTCTTTGGGGTAGGTCAACCCGAAGCGTGTTAGGACGACCAGCCCTTCTGGTTTGAGTTCGCTCAATGTCGTATCGAGATCGACATAACCGTTGGTTGCGTTCGCTGCCTCTGCGCTGATCGTGAAGCGGGGCCACTCCTCGGAATTCCAGGTATCCGTCGTGCCATGTACATAATCAATGCGGAAGCGCTTATTCATGCTTTTCCACTGCGGCGCGTTGTGGCCGAACACCGCGGCGCGCCTCCGAAAAACGTATATCTGCGAGGCAATGATCGGCGTCCACGCGCGGGCGAGACCACCCATCCAGCTAACGTATGTGCGACCATCAGCAGGCTCGACTTTCACTGTCTCAATGAGACGGAAATCCCAGTTCGTGTTGGTCGTCGGATGCGCGAGAAAATCCGGATCAATGAACACGAGCGCGTCGCCAACCTTGAGATTGTTCGAAATCCCTTTTACCCACATATCAGTGGCACCAAGACCAGGCACCTGCGGCGCTGATAGCCACGGACGAATTGCATTCCATTCGGGTCGCGCTGCGATTTCCTCGACTGTCTCGAATATCTGCGGTTTTTCGCCGGGCCCAGGAACGCTTTGTACTTTTACCCCGGCGGCCAATGTCAGCGCGCTCGGAATACCGGTGACAAACGCGCCGGGCTCCGGCGGCAAATTAGCCGGTGCAATCCTCGGCGTTTCGAGCGCGAACGCCAGCCAGGTCTCGGCCGCGACGCCGGGGCGCAGACGATAGCCGATCAGCTTGGCCATTTCCTGCAGCGACACCCGCTCATTGGCCGTGCGCAGGTAGGACTCGTTGGCGACACGCTCCTGATAAAAGGTGAGCACGTCGGCGGCGCAGGCGACCGCGTCAATCAGTCCGAGTGTGTAGTCGT
>JANMWU010000823.1:0-6834 GCA_031380785.1 Gemmatimonadaceae bacterium | reverse complement strand
CCGCGATCGATGAGTCCTGTGCCAGCCAGAGTGCCGTGGTGCCTGTTACGACACGACCGTACTGGTCGCGAAACGTCGCGGTGAGTTGTGAGGTTGCACCAACTGCTACGCTCGCAGTTGCCGGTGTCACGCTCGTGCCAGTCGCAGTCGCGACGGCGAGTTCAGGTGATTCAGGGGTCGGGCCCACTTTTTCGGTGCAGGCCGACGTAAGTCCTGCGGCCAGCGCGATAAGCGCGGCGGCCACGAAGTGCCGTTGCGTACGCATGCCGATCTCCAATTGTGTGTTCGGTGTACCGAGAGACCCGACTGGCTTGTTCGACGCGCGAAACGCGCATCAGCGGCACCCGGATGGGTCCGCATGAAAGGCCTCGGCCTGTATTGCACTCTCTCGGCCTCTGGACGCGAGGCGGGGGCGTGAAAGCGACCGTAGTACTACGAAGCCATAGGACCGATGCACCGCAGTGCAACGTCATGACTGTCGATCACGCGACGATGTCCAATGCCAGATGAAAGCAAGTCGCGTACCAAACGCGAACGACTTGTCACGTGCGCACGCTGCAATCTGGCGCATTCGCACATCGTCAGAAATATCCATGGAACATTGGAACACTTCATTACAGCCGCAACGCAGCGCGGGCTGCATTGCACGAGAGGTTCCCGTCACAATGCAGCCCGCGTATGAATGCAACGGCCACCGCAACAACATCGCGATCGCCCCCGACACCTGCTTCACGAGCTGATAGAGAAAATCGAGCCCTTCGTAGTACGAACGAGTCCGCAACTTCTCGTCGCGACCATGCGCATTGTTCTCGCCGGGCAGAGAGAAAATTCCGCTCACGCCGTAGGTCGGAATTCCTGCTGCGCGCAGGAACCGGCCATCCGTCGCGCCGGTGCTCATCGTCGGGATGATCGGGATGTCGCCCCACATCTGCTTGGTGAGCGAGGTGGCGCTCATGAGCAACGTGGGGTCGATCGGATCGGGTGCCACGCCGAACTTCTCGCGACTCTCCTTCATCAGCGTGACCTTGATCGCGGTGTCACCGACCACGCGCTGAATCGTGGCCTGCACTTCCTCGAGCGTTGACGTGGGCACGATGCGGCAGTTCACGTTTGCCGTGGCCGTCTGCGGCAGTGCGTTATAGGCATGACCACCACCCAGTCGCGTGGCGACACATGATGTGCGGAGCATCGACGAGTAGCGCGCATCCTTCGACAGCATTGCAGCCGCCGCGCTGTCGGTCGGATTCGCAGCGACAGCGCGCATGGCGGCAGCGGTTTCAGGCTTCTCCACCTTGGCCGTTTCTTCGAAGAACGGCTTGGTGATCACGTTGAGCGCAACCGGAAAGGTGTAGTGCGCCAGATTCACCAGACCCGCAGCGAGTTGATTGATCGCATTGTCAGGCCGCGGCACGCTGGAGTGACCTCCGGGATTGAGCACGGTGAGAGTGAAGTTCACCGGCACCTTCTCGGCGGCCTGGATGGAGTGGAAGAGCGGTTTGTCCGCCACCAGCGTGCCGCCGCCACCTTCATTGATTGCATACGCCGCGTCGATCAATGCGCGATGATTGGCCACGAGAAATTCGACGCCGTTGCCGCTGCCGCCCTCTTCGTCGGCCGTGAGCGCGAGAATCAGATCGCGCGCCGGGACGAAGCCTTCTTTTTTGTAGCGCAGCAGATTCGCGACGAACATCGAGGCCATCGCCTTGTCATCCGCCGTGCCGCGGCCGTAGAAATACCCGTTCGCTTCCTGCAGCTCAAACGGATCGCGCGACCAGTCGGTGCGGAGCGCCGCGACCACATCCAGATGCGCCAGCAGCAGTACCGGCTTGAGCGAGCCACCGCGGCCATGATACCGCACCACCAGGTTGCCCTTGGTCGGCTTGCCCGGCGGAATCAGTATGTGGATGTCGGCCGCAGGAAAGCCGGCGGCGCGGAAGCGCGCGGCCATGGCCTGCACCGCGTTGGTGACTGATCCCACCGAGTCGACCGTGTTGATCTCGACCAACTGCTCGTACACATCACGCGCAGCCTTCTGATTCGGATTGAGTGCCGCCTGCGCGCTCAGCGTGACGGGAAGCAGCAGACAGACGAGGAGACGGCGGGGACTGAACATGATCCGATCCGGTGGAGGGTCAATGTAAGGGCATCGGCCGTTGCCAATGCCGTCGAAAGAGGGGTCAGCCAATCGGTGGTTTTACTTTCGGCTTCACAAACACACTCGGAATACCGAGGCCCTGCAGCATTTCGTTGAACTTCCGGATATCGTCGCTCTCGATCTGCTCGAGCGCCTTCAGCTGCACATCGAGCTTTCCCGAGAGTTCACTGAAGATTTCGCCGTGCTGCTGCGTGGGTGCGTAGGCGCCCTGCTGCAGCTGCGAGTTGAGTGTGATGAACCAGTTGTAGAGTTGCACCGGCTGATCAAGCGTGCACTGATCGACGTGACAGCCGGTCTCGAACAGCGCGCCGCGCACGGCCTCGAGCCTGACGCGGGCAGCTTTCGCGGCATCCGCCACCTGCTTCGAGTATGGCTGGTCCTTCGCCTGCTCTGCGCGCGCGTCGAGCTGCGCCTGCAGATCCTCGAGACGCTCGACCTTCTCGACCAGGTCATTGAGGCGCACATGTACGCGCATCGCCGCATCGAACTGCGCGACCAGCTCCGCCGTGCTCGATGTCGCGCGCGGATCGGCGACAACGGCGAATTGCCGGCTCAGCGTGTCCTTGCCGACTATCAGCCGCACTGTGTACGTGCCGGGTGGCACTTTCGGCCCCGTCAGACTGCCTTCGTCAACGACAGTGTTCTTCAGCGGCTTCGCGTTGGGATAATGCAGATCCCAGTGGAAGCGGTTCGTGCCCGGCTTGATGCGCGGGATGGAATCGGCGGCGTGGTAGCTGATGCTGTCTGTCACCGGCTTTTTCGCCGCGATGGTATCGGTGGCGCTCTTCGTCGAATCGGCGGCGTTCGCTGCCGAAAAGGTGCGAATGAGCGCGCCCTTCGCATCAAGGAACTGTACCGCGACCGATGTGCCGGCCGCCGGCGCCTCTTTGAGCCAATAATCCACCAGTGCGCCCGGCGGCGGATTTTCGCCCGCAGCACCATCACGCTGCCAGCCGGATCCGTCCCACGCCACCACGGTTGCCGGCTGGAAGAGATGCACCGGCTTCTTCGTCACGTCGGCGGTGAGTTCACGGAGCGGTGACACGTCGTCGATGACCCAGAACGCACGACCATGCGTGGCGACGATGAGATCATTGCCGTGCACCGTGAGGTCGCGCACGCTCACGCGCGGCAGGTTGAGCTGCAGCGGCTGCCAGTTCGCGCCATCGTCCATGCTTACCCAGACACCAATCTCGGTGCCGGCATACAGCAGTCCTTTGCGCACCGGATCCTCGCGCACAACGCGTGTGTACGCGGTGGCCGGAATGCCGGCGACGATCTTCGTCCATGTCTTTCCGTAGTCGGTGCTCTTCCAGAGATACGGTGCGAAGTCGTCTTGCTGATAGCGGTTCGCCGCGACGTACACGGTGCCCGGATCATGCGGCGATGGATCGATGTGCGCAGTGCGCGTCAGCTTGCCGTAACCGGGCGGGGTGACATTCTCCCAGGTCGTGCCGCCGTTCTTCGAGACGTGCAGCATGCCGTCATCCGAACCGGCCCACAACACACCTTTCAACTTCGGCGACTCGGCGAACGCATAGATCGTCGCGTACCACTCGGCACCCGTCATCTCGCCGTGGAGCGGGCCGCCCGTGCGCCTGAGGGTCGCCGGATCGTGCGTTGTGAGATCGGGAGAGATCTTCTCCCAGCTTGCGCCTTCGTTGCGCGTGCGCCAGACGTGCTGCGATGTGATGTAGAGCGTCTGCGGATCGTGCGGCGAAATGAGCACCGGGAAGGTCCACTGGAACCGTTCCGGCACGTCGCCCGCAGCCCAGCCATCGTAATTCTTGAGTCCGACCGAGATGTCGCGCTCCTGGCGCCGCGCATGATCGTAGCGCGAGAAGGCGCCCATGTAGCAGCCACCGTACGTAATGTTCGGATTGCGCGGATCGACAGCCACGGTGGCGTTTTCGCAGCCGGCCGGACTGTAGTAGTCGCGGTCACCGATCATGCCATCGTCGCTGCGACTGGCAATCGACACCGGTGAATTGTCCTGCTGCGCACCGTAGATGCGGTACGGGAACTGATTGTCAGTCGTGACGTGGTAGAACTGCGCCGTCGGCTGATTGTGGATGCTGGACCAGGTCTGGCCGGCGTCGAACGAGATTGTACCGCCGCCATCGTTCGAGTTGATCATCCGCTTCGCGTCCTTCGGATCGATCCACATCGCATGCGTGTCGCCGTGCGGCACTTTCACACGCGAAAAGGTCTTGCCGCCATCGATAGAGCGGAACACGCCAAGGTTCATCACATAAACTGTGTTCTCATTCTGCGGATCGGCCGCAACCTGTGAGTAGTACCAGGTGCGCACGGCGAAACGCGCGTCGGTGTTCATGCGCTCCCACGTGTCGCCTGCATCATCCGACCGGAAGATGCCGCCTGAAGAGTCAGCGGCTTCGATGCTGGCATAGAGTCGACGGGGATTGGCCGGAGAGACATCGATGCCGATCTTGCCCAGTGGCTTGTGCGGAATGCCGGGGCGGAATGTGAGTTCGGTCCAGGTATCGCCGCCGTCAAGTGTCTTCCAGATGCCGCTGCGTCCGCCACCGGCGTTCATCGAATACGGCGTACGCTGGAACTTGTACATCGACGCGTACAGGATGCGCGGATTGCTAGGGTCGATCGACAGATCGTTGGCACCGGTCGAGTCGTTGATGAAGAGGATCTTCTTCCACGTCTTGCCGCCATCGAGCGTGCGGAAGACACCGCGTTCGCTGTTCGGCCCGAACGCATGACCAAGCGCGGCGACGTACACCCGATCGGGATCGCGCGGGTCGACGACGATATCGCCGATCTGTTGCGAGTCGGTGAGGCCGAGTCGCGTCCATGTTGCCCCAGCGTCGGTGGAGCGATACACGCCGGTGCCGAAGGTCAGATCTTCGCGCATCTGCGACTCGCCGGTACCGACGTAAATCACGTTCGGATCCGACGGTGCAATCGCCATCGCGCCGACCGATGAGATATCGGTCTTGCCGTCGGTGATGTTCGCCCAGGTCTGGCCGCCATTGGTGGTACGCCAGACGCCGCCATTCACGCCGCCGAAGTAGAACACGAACGGCTTCGTCGGATCACCAACCACCGCATTCGCGCGGCCGCCGCGCATCGGGCCGATGTTGCGCCAGCGGAGCGCCTTGAATGCATTCGACGTGGACGTCGGCGATGAGTACAGCAGCCCATCGTACGCGGGCGCGGTTGCATTGCGTTGCGGGCTCGCGGCCGAACGCTGGGCCTTGGCTGGCGCGGGAGTGAACACGGCGGCAGCAACGCTGGCGACCGCGAGGAGAGTCTGAATTCGAACGAGCCGCATTGTGGGACCGGAACGAGTGGAAGGCCGCAGAGCAGCCGTCGAAAACTCCCACCGAAGCCGTCGTGGCGGGAGGTCTGCTCCGGCGTTCACGGCAAACGTACGCGCAATTGTGCTCGCCGTCGCATATTGCCGGGAAGCAGGCCCAGAAGCCTGCCCCGTGTCCGCCACCTCACGCCTGCCGCGCCATGTCCACACGCCGTCACTTCGTTTCCGCCTCAACGGCCGCCATCACTGGTGCCGCACTCGGCCTCCGGCCCGCGCGCCTCGCCCGGAACGCGGCCAACACCGCTGGCACCGCCTTGCCCGACGCCATTCGTGCACTGCGACCGATGACAGCAGCCGTCACGCCGATCTCGGTGGAGGAGCGCCGGGCGCGCATCGAGAAGGCAAAGAACCTCATGCGCGAAAGCAAAGTCGACGCACTTGTGCTGACGGGCGGAACGTCGATGGAGTATTTCACCGGTATCAAATGGGGCGTCAGTGAGCGCCTCCTCGCCGCCGTCATCCCGGTGAAAGGCAGCGCGTTTCTCGTCACGCCGAAGTTCGAGGAAGGCCGTGCGATGGAACAGGCGCACGAAGGCCCACTCGGCGCCGATGCGCAGGTTTACGCGTGGGAGGAGGACGAAAATCCTCACGCCCTGATTGCGCAGGGATTCCGTTCGCGCGGGCTCAGCACTGCCACCGTCGGTGTCGAGGAAACGACGCGCTTCGTGTTTGCAGATCGCATGGCGACAACGCTCGCCAGTGGAAAGTTCGTGAGCGGCACGCCAATCAGCGCCGGCTGCCGGATGGTGAAGGACGCACACGAGATCGCGCTGATGGAACACGCGAGCAAGGTGACACTGGCGGCATATGAAGCCGCGTGGAAGTCACTGACAGACGGCATGACACAATCACAATTCCAGTCGATGGTTCAGGATGCGCACCGCCAGCTCGGCTACGAAGGCAGTGCCGGCGCACAGGTGGGCGAGTACTCGGCCAATCCGCACGGATCCGTGAAGCCGCAGATCATCAGGGAGGGCTCGATCGTGCTGATCGATGGCGGTTGCAAGGTCGAGGGCTACTGCTCCGACATCTCCCGCACCTTCGTGCTGGGCAAGGCAACGCAGCGCATGAAAGATGTGTTCGAGATCGAATTCCGCGCGCAGTCGGCAGCGCTCGCGGCGGCCAAGCCTGGCGTGGCGGCGGAATCGGTCGACGCGGCCGCGCGCAAAGTCATCGCCGACGGTGGCTTCGGTCCGGGCTACAAATACTTCACCCATCGTGTCGGCCACGGCATGGGCATGGATGGACACGAGTGGCCGTACCTCGTGAAGGGCAACACGATGCCGTTGCAGACGGGCATGGTCTTTTCGGACGAACCCGGGATCTA
>JANMWU010000755.1:0-2564 GCA_031380785.1 Gemmatimonadaceae bacterium | reverse complement strand
CGATTTCGACGGGCTGCCGGACATCGAACGCGAGCACGCGTGAGTTTCCGCGACGAGACACGGAAGAACAACCCAAACAGCAAAACTGTTGCACTTTCCTGAATCACCCCGGCCCCCTGCGCGAAGCTTTTTGCTTCTCCGCAGATCCTCCCTCACACCTGCGTCGAATCCGTATCCATTGCCGGCATCGTCGGTCGCAGCCGCCACGCCGGGTTGCCGTAATGCTGATACGTCGCCCACAACGAACCAAACTGCTTCCGCGCCAGATACAGCGCGTCGCGCGCCGCCAGCAGCGCCGAGCCCACTGATTCGGCATCCGCACCCGCCGCCGGAATCACCCGCCTGTAGAACACTTCAGCGAATTTCACGGCGCCTTCGTCATTGATCTCGCGACAGGTGCCGATGAAGTTGCGCGCGCCGAACTGCAGCACCGCATCCGCAAGGCCCGGTACCAGCCCGTGCTCACTCCACGAATCGGCGACGCGTGCACCGTCCTTTGGCTTGGGCTCCGCAAGCCGTCCACTGAGGCACGCATTCGCGAGGATGAGCGGCGGCGCTCCCGACTCGAGCGCCAGACGCAGCTCATTCGGGCCCAGCACGCCATCGGCGAACAGCCAACCGCTCTCCGACGCGTCGGCGGGATCAAAAACGCCGTGACCACAGAAGTGCAGGACGTCGTACGGCGGTGAACGACGCGACAGCAGGTCGATCACGGCGCTGCGCGTCGCCGGCTCACGACCCTCACTGTGCCCCTGCGTGCCGAGCAGCAACTTCACGTCGACGCTGAGCGACTTCATCAGCGCTTCCATCGCCAGCGCTTCGTTGCGAGCGCCGGGAAGGCTTTCGCCGCGATCCGGATCGCCGGGATCACCGATGATGAGCGCACGCAGCGGCCCCCGTGCCATCGAAATTTGCGCGCTCGACGGACTGAGCGAAGTACGCAGCTGTCGTGCGATCGGCCGCGCCAGACCGAGATGCACCATCACCGCCTCCGCCTCTGGCGCGGCGGTGAGCATGTCGTCCGCATCCACCTGCATCACTTCCCATGGCACGGCCGCCATGTCGCGATCCACGTCCAGCACCAGCTGACTTGCACCGGTGAGCAGCGCGCGCAAATCCGGCGGCACGAGCAATCGCCGCAACAGGCGCGCCGCCTGCATCACCTGATCTTCACTCGCTTCCGGATCGTCGCGCTGAATCAGTTCGATCTGTTCATGAATAAGTGCAAAATCAACCGGGATCACGCGCTGCGCGACCGTCGCCATGTCGGTGATCGCCGCCACCCGCACGCCGTCGGGCGCGCGCACGTACGACAGCCGGACGGCGGTATCGCCGTACGCACCGTCGAATCCTTCCACCCGCACGCGCAGCAGATCCACCGGGCGCAGTGGTCGCGCCAGCGGACGACTCGGCACCGTCAACCCGGATTTCGCGCGCTCCGCCGCCGACAGCGAATCCGATGAACGCTTCTCGATCTCGGCGAACTGCAACGCCAGGGTCTCGCCCGCGTCCTTGAGCGCCAGCGTCATCTGGTCCATCGTGACGGCCCTGTGCGCATCGCCCGCCGTGTCGACGCGTGCGAGCAGCGCGCGAGCTGCGTCCTGGCCGTGTTCAGTTGATGCCGCCGCCATCAGCAACGCAAACAGGTTGGCCTGACTGAGCTGACAGTGCTTGTTCTCCGGATCAGGGATCGCGGCGACTTCCGGCGCAACCGTCACCTTCACCCGCTCCGCCTCCAGCATCGGCGCGTACCACGACGCGCGCGCCACCAGCTCTGCGTGAATGGCGCGGGCTTTACTGAGATCGCGCTCGACGATGCGCAGCGTGTTGAGTCGTGACGGTGCCGCCTCATCCATCGATGGTGCGAAACTCAGCATCGCGGCCAGCAGTCCGTCGAGCGCTTCCCACACGCGCAGCGTCCCTTCGCCGCTGCCGATCAGCACCATGCAGAGGATGCGTACGTCCGGCAGCGACATCACCTTCACGGCCATTCGCGACATCAGATCGCGATGTCGTGCGCGCGTGTAGGTGCCGGGGAACCCCATGCCGGCGAGTGCAACGGTGACGGCGGTGGTCGGATCGCCGCGCTGTTCGCCGGGAAAGAATTCGATATCGCCGAAATCCGATGCCAGTTGACCGAGGTGCGACAATCGCGTGAGCGTGAGTCGCTCGGAGCTGCGTCGCGCCTGCGGTAAGCGCGAGACAACGTGTCGGTCGAGCGCCAGCTCTGCGCCCTGCGGTTCCACGCCGTTGTAATGACCAACGGCGTACAGGTCAGCGGGTACGCGCGTGATGTCACCCCACACCACTTCGATCTGCAGCGGCACGAACGTCAGCGATGCAGTCGGTGGCGAGGATGCGGGAGCGGTTGGAGCTGCCACGGCCGCGGCAGTTACGGGCGGCACCGTCGTCGGCGTCGCAATCTGAGTGTCTGGCATACCAGTGGAACGTGTCACGCGGGGATGCCTTCTCGCGAGTACCCTTCTCGTGCTCAGTCTGGCAAGACGGATCAAGGGGTCAGAGCTCTTGTTCGGATCAAGAGCTCTGACCCCATGATCGGTTCG
>JANMWU010000749.1:0-5816 GCA_031380785.1 Gemmatimonadaceae bacterium | reverse complement strand
GGGCGCGGCAACGGCACACGCCAGCCACAACGTCAGTGGGACTGATTGTCTGAATGGCATCGACTGAGGCTCCCCGGCATCGTCGCCAGTTGCGCGATGCGCAGCGGAAGCGCTGGCGCGAGATCGCGATGTCTGTACGACATCGCTCCGACTCCATTCTCACCGCGGCAGATTTCGTTTGTGGTCCGGTCCGCTTGGTTTCCGCCACGGCCCATGCCAAACGCTCATCAGCGGACCACCACATCGTAATCCGTTATCACTCCGTCTTTCGTGAAGTGCACGAGCAGATACCTCGGCTGATCACCAATTATCGCCTTCACGTAGACGATCTTCGCCACCGCGCCATCGTGCCGATTGAGCCCGCGATCGTTCACATCCTCCTCTCCGATGTACGAGACACTCGACACACCAATCAGGTCGCCGACGACGTGATCGCGGAAATCGCGCAATGCCCCCGCCGTCATCACCGCGGCCTGATCGCTGGCTTTCCCCGCGGCCATCGCCCGCAAGAGTGTTTCGATCCGCTTCGTCCGTGATCGATCCGGATCTCTTGTGATCGCGAGTGTCGTCGCCAACGGCCCCACGCGCGGAATCGTGCGCGCGCCGTCCCGATCGAGCACCGTCGTCCCGATCACACGTCGCGCCGCATCACGGTTGAACTGAAACGTCAAGTCGCCATCCACGCGGGTGAAGCGATCCGGCCCGACAGGCACAAACTCCTCGTCCTCGTGACCGTCGGCGTACGAATACAAGTGCCCGTTGCGCGGCGCGAACATCACCATCTGGTTGCTGCGTGCTTCGTAGCGACCGGCCACTTCGTTCAATGCGCCTGCATCGCCCGCCACTGCGCGCGGTGGCACTGCATCATTCCGGTAATTCGGCCAGCTGTACATGTGCGCCACGGTGCGCTGGATGCGCTCGACGGCGGCTGAGTTATCGTTCGCGTTGATCATGATCACCACGCCTTGGCCGGTGAGGGCCGTGGCCGTCATCGATGCGTCAAATCCTTCATCGCGGCCACCGTGACTGAATTCGAGTCGCACGTTGTTGCCTCGCAGAAAGACGCCGAGGCCCATGAAGTCATTGCGCTGGTACGACAACATCTGTTCGGCGCGGTCAGCGCTCAGGAACGCAGCGTTGTCGCGGCGAAACGCGCGCTGCAGCGACATCGCGAACTTCGCCAGATCGGTCGGCGTCGTCCACAATCCGGCGGCGGCCATCTCCGGATATGCATGCCAGCCGCCTGGAACCGGCGTGCCATTGTCAGTGTGGCCGGTGGCTGCGTTCGGCGCGTACGATGCGGGCAACGGTTGAGCGAACGTGCTCGCTGTCATTCCCGCCGGCGTCAGCACTTCGCGCATCATGTATTCGTCGAATGGCTGATGCGTAACGTCGATCATCAGCTGCTGCAGAATTGTGTAGCCGCCTCCTGAATATTCCCAGCGCACACCGGGCCGCTGCACGATGCGAATCGCTTGCGTGTTGGCAGGCGTCTCGCCATTCAGTACCTGGACAAGCGTCGGAAACCGCGCCGTCAGATCGTAGCCCGGAAAGCCATGCACATTCAGTCCGGCCGAATGACTGAGCAGCTCCCGCACCGTGAGTTTCTCGCCGCCGGCGACGGTCGTATCAGGCACCTTCCAGCTCACCAGCTGCAGGTTCACATCGCGATCGAGTTGCAGCGTGCCGCGTTCCACCAGTCGCATTGCGCCGACGGCGGTGACCGATTTGCTTATCGAGCCGGCCTGAAAGAGTGTGTTCGTCGTCACGGGCGTCGTCGTGCCGCGCCTGGTTACTCCGTACGCGCGCGACAACACGATTTTGCCGCTGTCGATCACGGCGATCGAGAGGCCCGGAATGCCGCGCTTGCCCATCTCGCGCCGAATCACGCGATCAAGACTGTCGGGCGACTGTTGTACGGTATTGAGGCTGACCAGCAGCGCGACGGCGGACGACGCAAGCAACATGTGACGCTCTCCTGAATGCGGCCGACAAAACGTGGAGTTCAGGGAACGGTACGACGTCCGCGCGCGGCGGGTTTCGACGGCGATGATCCTTTTTGCGATCAGAGTGCGCGTTACTGGTCAGAGCCGGTTGTGGCTCACATCTCACTCCCGCCTGGAGCCCAGTGCAATGAATACCGCCTCGAGTTTCGCTGCGGCGCCCGCTGCCCCGACGGCAGGCGTCTTCCGCCGCTGCTTCGCATGGGCGCTTGTACTCGTGATGGTCCCGAGCATGAGCATCAATGGTCTGGACTACGGCAAGGCGGACAATTTCGGCACCGCCGCGACGATCATCGGTGGCGTGCTGCTGATGATCGCCGCGTACAAGAATTGGCGGATGCTCTGGAACTGGTTCGGCCGCTTCCTCCGCTCATCGCTCGGCGAGAAGAGCGCACGCGTCGCGCTGGGTCTGATCGGTGGTGCGTTCGCGGCCGGTGGGCTGTAGGGGACGATGGCGCGCTGAGGGGCTCCCTGATTGCGGCCGCGATGGTTCGGTGACGACCGATTGCCGCACGTGGCGTACATTCCCGCTTGTCTCGAGCCAGAGGTTTCGCTTTCTCGCCGACATCGACGTCCGTATCAGCCCGCACGCTCCGCGCGCTGCGTGACGAGCCAGCATACCACGTACCGGACGCGGCCGCGTACGTCGGCATTCCGGTTTCCACACTGCGTTCATGGATCGTTGCGTCGAGTACTGCGCTACGGGGATCGAACATGCCGCAGCGCGCGCTGATCGAGCCCGCCGATGGCACGCGCGGTGTGTTGTCGTTCAACAACCTCGTGGAGGCGCACGTACTGCGGATTTTTCGTCAGCAGCACGGAATTCGTGTGCTCCAGCTACGCGCCGCACTGGACTACGCCGCCAAGCACCTTCGCCTCGATCGTCCGCTGCTCAGCGAGCGCCTGCTTACCGACGGCGTCGGTGTTTTCGTCGAACACCTCGGTGAGCTCACGGACATCTCCGCATCCGGCACGATCTATCTGAAGTCGCTCCTGAGTGCCCAGCTGCGCCGCGTCGCCTGGGACAGCGCTCAACTCGCGTATCGCCTGTTTCCGCAGATCACCGGCGTGGTCGAAGGCCCCCAGCCACTCATTGCGATCGATCCGGCGCTGAGCTTTGGCCGTCCGATCATTGTGCGACGCGGTATCGCCACAGAGGCAATCGTGTCCCGGATCGACGCTGGCGAAAGCGCGCAGGATATCGCCGATGACTACGAGCTCACGCTCGACGAAGTGAACGCCGCTGCGATGTTCGAGAATCAGGCCGCGTAGCGTCCGTGTCGGACACGTTCTTCATCGATCGAAATCTGGGCAAGAAGTTTGTGTATTCCTTGCGTGAGCGCGGGGTTTCGGCGGAGATGCACGACGATCACTTTGATCAGAACACGATTGACGTCGTCTGGATTCCCGTCGTCGCATCGCGTGGGTGGATAATCGTCACCAAAGACGACCGTATTCGCTATTGGCCGCTCGAGCTCGCGGTGGTTATCCACTCGCACGCTCGACTGCTCCTGCTCTCCGGCCGCGCCGACCTCACCGCACACGCCACGAATCTGATCAATTCAGTCGAAGTGATTTCCGGTTTTGCGATTCGAAATTCGGGTGCGTGGATCGCGAAGCTGCATCGTCCTGCCGCAAAATTTTCTCGGACGCGTGAAAATGCGGCAGGAACGGTTGAGATGTGGCGCCGGGGTTCGGAGCACTGAGCTTCTGCGCCCGCCTTTTTGTAGCGCCTGTGGTCCAGGTTGGCGCAACGCGCCAGCATCCGCCATCGCGCATGTCGAACCACTCGATCGTCGTCGTAAGGTCTCGAGGGCCGATCCAGCGGATGTAGAGGTCGCGATCGACGTGCGCTTTGAACACGAGTTCGCGCGGCGCATCGAATTCGCGGATGATCGTCAGATCCTGCCTGCCAGGATCGGCTATGACCGTGGTCGTGTTTGGCATTACGCGTTCTCCTGTGTGGGTGACTCGATGAGGCGTGGCTTTTCAGTCTTGAGGACGGCATCGAGCCGCTGGAATCTGTTGTCGACCTCGGCCGTGAACTCGCGAACCCATCGTTCGAGGTCGCGCAGCGGTTCGGCCTCGAGCGCGTAGATCCGCTGTTGAGCCCGTTTCTCCACGCGGACCAGCTTCGCTGTGTGCAGCACCTTGAGATGCTGCGAGATCGCGGGCGGGCTGACCTTGAATCCCCGGTAAATGTCTGTGGCGCAGAGACTTCCGTTGCGCCGAAGCATGTCGAGGATGGTCCGTCGGGTGGGGTCGGCAAGGGCAGAGAAAGTGTCCATGCGCCTATAATGAAGCAGCGACTTAATTAAGACAAGGCTCAAGTGAGGAAACATGCATTGAATGCCTGCGCCGCCTGAAAACTGCGTCAGGCAGTTTCCGAGGGGTTCGTTCTGGAAGGCGCGGCGTAGCTTGCGCTTCCGTTTCCTTCCTCAGGCACATTGGCTGGCAGCTCATGACCGCTTCGCGGCCTGCGTCGTTTGCTTCTCGCCGCGGCGCTCTGGATTTCGCGCGAGGTGTACTCCTTACGCTCGCTGGCGTGCTGCTGAGCGTGCGCACCGACGCGCAGTCCTCAGCGGACACGGCGCGTTTGCACGTGAGCCGCAAGGCATCCGACGATCGTCCGTTCTGGACACCGCAAGTCCTAGGCGTCCAGATCAACGCCATCGCGCAGAAGCTTGCACCGTTTCACAGTCCGTACTCCGGCCCCAGCAGCCTGGATGCAACCGGTGACCACGGCATCAGCCATGTGTATGGCGTGTACATCGGTGCCGAGCCATTTGCGTGGCGCGATGCCCGCGGCCGACGGACAACAGTGCAGGCGTACCTCGATGTCGAGATGGCACGCGGCCAGGGCGTGAGCCATGCGACGGGGCTCGCCGGCGTCACGAACGGCGACGTGTTGCGCACCGGTTCAGCCGATCTCGGCAACGGCCCGTATGTCGCGCGCGCATTCGTGCGCATCACGCATCCACTGGGCAAATCGCTCACGCTCGACACGCTGACACGCGGTATTGACCAGCTGCCCGGCGCCATGACGGCGTCACGCATCGAGGTGTCGGCGGGAAAGATCGCGACCAGCGATCTGTTCGACCTGAATCGCTATGCGAACACCACGCGCACGCAGTATATGAACTGGGGACTGTTCCAGAACACGGCCTGGGATTTCGCCGCCGACACGCGCGGATACACGAACGGCATCGCGGTGTCGTGGATCACGCCGCGGTGGAGTCTGCGCGTTGGCTCATTTCAGATGCCGCTGCAAGCAAACGGAAACAAATTCGACGGCGATCTGCGCCGCGCGCGCGGCGACAATTTCGAACTGACCGTGTCACCGGGCGGTGGCGCCGGCGATTCGCGTATGCCGACCATTCGTCTGCTCGGCTACGTGAATCAGGCGCGCATGGGACGATACGCTGTCGCCATTGCAAAAGGTCAGGCGCAGGAGGTGGCGCCGAACATCGTTGCTGATGATGCTCCGGGGCGCACGAAATACGGGTGGGGCATCAACGTCGAGCAGCCGCTGGCGGACGACGGTGAAACCGGCGCATTCCTGCGGACCGGGTGGAACGATGGAGCGAATGAGTCATTCGCGTTCACCGAGGTCGATCGTCACGTCAGTGCGGGCGTGCAAGTCAGTGGTGCGCACTGGATGCGCCGGGACGATCGGTTTGCAGTTGCAGTTCTCGAACACGGAATCGTTGAAGTCCATCAGCGCTATCTTGCTGCCGGCGGCGTTGGATTCCTGCTTGGCGACGGGCAGTTGAACTACGGGCGTGAACAGATCATTGAGTCGTTTTATCGTAT
>JANMWU010000734.1:0-1959 GCA_031380785.1 Gemmatimonadaceae bacterium | reverse complement strand
GCCGCCACCGAAGCCGTCCGGCGATTCACGACGCCGCCGCCGATCACGCGTCGCATCACTGATCCCATTGAACGCGCGGCGATGCCGAAGTTCATGCCGCCCGGCTCCGAACACCGCGACGTGCTTGGTGGTGAAGGTCGGGTTGCGTACTGGAGCTGGGGCGATCCCACATGGCCGCTGGTTGTCTGCCTTCACGGCTGGGGCGGACGCGGCACGCAGTGGTCGCCGGTGGCGACAGCGTTGCTCGCGGCCCAGCATCGTGTGGTGGTACTTGATGCCCCCGCACACGGTGCATCCGACGGTGATCGCGCATCGCTGCCTGGATTCCGCAACGCCTTATTGCGAGTGCTGGACGCTACCGGTACGCCGCATGCACTCGTCGGTCACTCACTTGGTGGACTGGCCGTGCTGGCTGCGATCGCATCGCGTGCCAACTCCGGCGTCACACCGTTGCCGCGGGCGGTAAGCATCGGCGCGCCGAGCAGTGTCGATCGACCGATGTCGCGTTTTCTGAAGCGGCATCAGGGCACCGGGGAAGTTGCCGTGGCAATGATCGCACAACTCGAGCAGCGGTGGCACTTTCGCTGGCGCGAGATGGACACGCCGGCGTTGGCGGTGCAGGCGGCAGCCGGAGGCGGAGCGCCGCTGCTGGTGGTGCATGCCGAAGATGATGAACAGGTGCCCGTCATCGAGTCGGAAGGCCTGACGGCCGACTGGCCAGGCGCGGTGCGATGGCTGGCACCAGCCGGCGCCGGTCATGTGCGGATTTTGCGCGATCCGGCCGTTGTGCAGCGCATCACCACGTTCATTACGCGCTGATTGATCGTGATCTGCACCGCGTCAGCGGCGAAAGGTCAGCGTCAACGTTTGTTCGGCGCCGCCCTTGGATGGGTTCAACGTGCCGGATGCGGCACCGAGTGACGGATGCCACGCGCGCACCGACACATTGGTCGCTCTGCGGTCGATCGAGAACTTTGCCGTTCCGGTCATGTCACTGATTGCGCTCACACCGGTCGGCGCGACGGCAATGAAGGCTCGCGCCCACGGCAGGTGGGTGGCGTAGATCCCCAGCACGCCGACGCTGTCGGTGCGCTGCCGCACCGGCACCAGCTGCCCTTCGGCATTGAACGATATCGTATCTATCGGTGTTGATACTGACGGCGGCACCAGGACCAGCCTCTCGCCGCGCGCATCGTGCATCACCAGCTGCACCGTGCTGCCCAGAGCCGCCAGCTGAACGCGCGGCTGCAACCGGCACTGTTCCAGAATCACTGTCGGGCGGTGCTCACCGTCGGCGAGTGGGCTGAACACCGTGCCCGGCCCCTCGATCCACACCAGCACACCAGCGACGGCGTTGCCAATACGCACCACCGCCGTGTCGACGAAACTCTCACCGCACGCCGGGTCTATTCTGCGTGCCTGCACCGTCGTATCAGCCGGGATACTGCCCGAGACTTCCACGCGCACATTCACCGTGGCGATGTCGGCACCGGCCTCCGGATGCATCACGCGCGCCGGCCGCATGCGCGGTAACCGGAGTGCGCGCGCCGCCGGCGATTGCGCGAGCGGTACGGCGCGGGCCGCGGGTTCTGCGTCGCCGCCACCACTGCCGCCGCACGCGGCGATCAGCAGCGACAGGGCGGGCAGGACTCGTTTCATCGAAGCGGTACCGTGGTGCGGAAAAAAAACAGCAGTATGTGATTCAGTTCGTAGCCGCCATGTCGGTTGAAAAGCTGCGTGCCGTAGCCGGTTTCGACCCGGTTGCGCGCGTTCAGCTGCCGGCCGATCAGCACCTGTGCGCGGACCTGTTCCAGCATTGCCACCCGCGATTTCGCCGGTGCCACGTTCACGAAAAACTCCGTCACGCCGGCGCCGTACCAGTTGCCTCGACTGTTGAGCGGATGCTGCACACGGTCCTGGCGACGAAGGCGCACCACCGTCGGCTGAAAGTCCGCGTCA
>JANMWU010000720.1:0-1810 GCA_031380785.1 Gemmatimonadaceae bacterium | reverse complement strand
TGCGCGCAGTTCTTCAGACAGAGCGCGCGCGAAGGGCGCGCCACGCGTCGTATCGCCCGCGACCGTGACAGCATAGGAAGACATCGGAGTGGCATTCGGCTCCGACGATGCCAAGCGACGCCACTGCGGCGCGATGGCCGCAGTCGCTACAAGTATGCCAAATATCGCGAAGAATGCCGCGACGTATCGCTTGGAAGGGCGAAATGAACGTATGGCTGCGAGCTCCGGCGCCAAAGTTCCTGTTTCTGGCGCGACATTTCCGTCTAGGCCGTCGGCGAATCGGCTGACTTCACGAAACCGATCCGCTGGCGCCGAAGACAGTGCTTTTGAAACGGCGGAGTCCACGTGGTTGGGTACACTCGAGCGCAACCGACTCACTGGCGCGTGCTGCGCCGCGATCCGGAGTGCTCGCAACCCTTCCGCATTCGCCGCCACATGCGGCGGCACACCCGCCAGCATCTCATACAATACCAGCGCCAGCGAGTATTGATCACTTCGCGCATCGATGCATTTCTCCGCACACAACTGCTCGGGACTCATGTACAGCAACGTCCCCACCGCAACGCCCGTCGACGTTGCGAGTGTCCCCGGCGTATGCTCCAACGCCCGCGCCACTCCGAAATCGGTCAGCAGCGCCCCGTCCGGCGTGAGCAAAATGTTCGCCGGCTTCACATCGCGATGAATTATTCCGGCGCCGTGCGCATGCCCGAGTGCACTCGCGATTTGGCGCGCAATCGACAGCGCCTCGTCCACCGGCAGCTGCCGCTCGCGCGAAAGACGCTCCGCTAACGACGCGCCCCGCGCAATCGCCGTGACGAAATACGGCGCGCCCCTGAACTCGCCCGTGTCATACACATGCGCGATGTTCGGATGCTCGAGTTGCGACGTCAACCGTATTTCGCGACGAAAGCGCTCGCTCACATCGGAATCGATCAGCTCCGAGCGGAGCACCTTGATCGCCACCTCACGGCCAAGACTTCGGTCCGTCGCGCGATACACGATCGCGTGGGATCCGTGACCGAGCTCCGCCACCAGCGTGAAGCGATCATCAATGTCGCACGGCAAATCGAGGAGCACGGTAACCTGGGCTGGCGCTGACCCTATGGTACGGAATTGCACCCAGCTCTGCAAAGACGCGACGAAATCGAAACTGCATGCGTCCAGTCGAGCCCGCCATATTCGGGCAGGCAAGGAGTCAGTTCGCTCACGCACTGCCGGCGCGCAGGAGCGTCATTGGCGCCGATCTACCATCACGGATCGGAAAAGGGCTGCGGAATCGGCACGCGTTCGCCGCTTCCACAGCCCCTTCCAGTCTGACGATCATTCGAGGCAACGCCTCACCCCGCCCGGCTACGGACTCGGGCGCTCCACCCGATCAGGCTTCGGCCGGCAGACACCTACCGCCGACGCCCACCGCGACCACGCCCGCTGAAAATGATCGGCGAACCGTAGAACCCGGCGTAGAACGGCCGATACCCCCAGCCGTACGCCCCGAACGGGCTGTACCAGGGATCGTAGAACGGATAGCCGTACCCAAAGCCAACGCCCACCCGCGCGCCGCTGCGGTTGCTGTCGTTACGATCGGAGTTGTCCGCCACTTCCAGCGGCGCCACGGCGACCGAGGCGTTGCCCTGAATCTCCTTGCACTTGCGGCCTTCCTTCTCGGCCTTCGCAATCAGCTTGCCGTCCATCCACAGCTCGAGCGCTTCGTTCGATTTCGACTCCAGCTCGACCTGCTCACGACTGCCAAGTGTCAGCGCTGTGGTTCGTTGCCCTTCGTCACGGCGTATTCGACATTCACCGGAGTCGG
>JANMWU010000698.1:0-2225 GCA_031380785.1 Gemmatimonadaceae bacterium | reverse complement strand
GTATTTCAGCGCCACCAAGATCGAATGGCTGCTGCGCAGCAACGGTGGGCTGATGAAGCGGGCGATGAATGGCGAGCTGCTCGCCGGCACCGTCGATACCTGGTTGATCTGGCAGCTCACCGATGGTGCGGTGCACGCCACCGATCCAACCAATGCCAGCCGCACCATGCTGTACGACATTGACACGCACGCCTGGAGCGACGAGCTGTGCAACCTCTTCGGCGTGCCGAAAGTGATGCTGCCGGAGGTTCGCACTTCGCGCGGCGATTTTGGTGTCGCCAGTGTGAAGCACCTCGGCATGTCGTTGCCCATCACCGGCGTTGCCGGCGATCAGCAGTCGGCGCTGTTCGGACAGGGGTGCGTTGCGCCTGGCGAAGCCAAGAACACCTACGGCACCGGCGCGTTCATGCTGATGAACACGGGAACCAAACGTCCCAGCCTTGGCGATGGCTTGCTGACGACGATCGCTTGCGACGCGAACGGTGGGCCGTGCTATGCGCTCGAAGCCGCGATCTTTATCGCGGGCGCGGCGGTGCAGTGGATTCGCGATGGACTTGGTCTGATCGCCACTGCGTCCGAAACCGAAGCGCTCGCGAGCGGCCTCGCGTCGAACGATGGTGTGTACTTCGTGCCCGCTCTCACGGGACTCGGCGCTCCGCACTGGGAAGCTGAAGCGCGTGGTACGCTGGTCGGGCTCACGCGTGGCACGACGCGAGCGCACATCGTCCGTGCGGCGCTGGAAGCGATGGCGTACGGCACCGCCGATGTGATGCAGTCGATGCAGACCCGCAGCGGTGTCGTGCTCGACGCGCTGCGGGTGGACGGTGGCGCCGCGAACAACGGATGGCTGATGCAATTCCAGGCTGACGTCCTGGGTGTGCCGATCGAGAAGCCGGCCATGGTGGAGACCACGGCACTCGGCGCGGCCGGACTGGCCGGCCTGCACACCGGCGTGTGGACGTCAGCGACGGAGTTCCGGGCCGCTCAGCGAGTTTCGGTGGTCACGCCGGGCAAGGGGGCGTCCGATGCGCGTGCAGCCTACGTCGGCTGGCAGCGGGCGGTGCGGGCGGCGCTCGGCTGGGCGCGTGACCACGGACCGGCGGCGTAACCGTCGACCGGCGGTTCAAAACGTCTCGCGGCCCCCGCGAACCGGGGTATATTCGAGCAGCCGCGAGGAACCTCAATCTCCCGGCTCTGGTACTCGACCGTTTCCGGAGAACTGGTCATTTCCACTTCCGAGCAAGCCGGCGACCGGAGGGCGAATCTCGTCCTGCGGGCGCTCATCGACGAGATGCTGGAAAGGGTTCGCGCTTTGAACGCGAGCCCCTCGACGATGACAACCGACGAACGGTCGCGGGCTGAAGCGGAGCTGGAATCGATCATGGCACGAGTCAGGCGGTATTCCGCGTTACGAGAGCAGCCGCAGTAGCGGCGAACGGTTTCGTCAAATCGCGCGCGACTTCCGCGCTGCGCGTCCGATCTCAGCATCACGGCTGGCCCTATGAACACGCGCTCGAAATTTCTGCTTGGCGGACTTGTGATTCTTGGCACGGCCAGCTTTCTGGCGGCCAAGAGCACAGCCGCGACCGCGCAGTTCTACCTCACGCCACACGAGCTGGCCGAGCGTCTCAAGGCGGATGATTCTTTCCGCGAGAACGGCATGAAAGTCGGCGGCCGGGTTGTTCCGGGCTCGATTGTGAAATCGGCCGGCAACAAGGAAGTCCGCTTTGTGATGCGCGACACGATCTCGACCAGCGACGCGCGCTTCAACGTGGTGTACAAAGGCATCATTCCCGACACCTTCACCGACAGTGTGGACGTGGTGGTTGAAGGACGACTCGACGCCGGAAACACCTTCCAGGCGACAGTGCTGCTCGCCAAGTGTGCGTCACGATACGAGAATGCGCCAGGCAAGCCTGGCTACACGCCGGGCGCAGCGGGTGGCCATCCTTCAGACGTTCCCAAGGGACCGAGCGCGGCGCCGCAGACGTGATTCTTCTCGGAGAGTTGTCGCTCTGGGTGGCGCTGTTGATGGCCATCTGGATGACGACAGTGAGCTACGCCGGTGGTGCCACCCGCCGCGGTGAATTGGTGCTGAGTGGTCAGCGCGCGACGTACGCCACACTCTTCTTCGTGGTGATGGCCAGCGTCGGGCTGTGGACCGCGCTCTTCACACACGACTTCGCAATCAAGTTCGTCGCCAGCTACACCAGCGCGAATCTGCC
>JANMWU010000661.1:0-2519 GCA_031380785.1 Gemmatimonadaceae bacterium | reverse complement strand
GCTTCGGGCATTAGACAGCGCCGTGACAACAAACTGCGCGTCAGGATCCCGGCGAAGGGGTCCGGCGAAGACTCAATGGTTGGACTTCAGCACGCCGACTGTGCCGCCCACTACAGCGATGCCCGCGCCGTCCGATGGCGGTGTACGTGCTGATCGCGACCTCGGCGGACGAGCCGAGCGCGCTGAGCGTTTGGCCACGCAGCTCGCCGCGATCTGTGATGAAGGCGAGTCCGCGCTGCGTGAAGCCGTTGCCGCGCGCGACGAACAGCAGATCGCATGGCTGATCCTGTGTGATCGGGGCTGGCCGCGAACCGCCAAAGCGCCCGGCATCGAGCTCGCCCTCACGCATGCATGGCTGGACACCTGGCGAGATCAGGTCGCGCTGCCGGTGCGCATCACTTCAGCGCGCGACATGGTCAAGTTGCGTCAGGTGCGGCGCCGACTCGAACGCTGCGAATTCTCGCTGCGCAGCGACCTGCCGCACGAACTCTGGCGAATCGTCGATCCACTCGACGACACCGGTCGCGCCACGCTCGCTTATGTGCTGCACGCATTGCTGGGATGGATCGACGCCTGCACGCGATGCGCCCGCGCGACGCGTGCCAAGGACCGACTGGCGGTCCGCTTCTCGCTGTTCGTTCCGCACATCCGGGCACTCGGCCTCGAGCCGCCGCTGGCACCGCTCGATGTCGCAGGCTGGCGGACGCTGGTCGCCGCGGCTCGTGAGCGCGCCGCCGAAGCCCGCGGCACTCACGCCGCCTGACACAACCCGCGGCGCCGTTGCTTCGGCCAGTATCACATGAACCCGGTGGTCAGTAGGCTGAAGCATGCCGCCTGCGCCGCCCAACGCCCGACCCGCTGCTCCCGTGTATCGGGGCTCAACGCCGCCCACACGGTCGTTTCGCGAACGCATCGGGGCAATCAGGAATATTCCGCCGTTTCTGGCGCTGATCTGGGCGACCAGTAAGCCGCTCACGATCTGGACGATCCTGCTGCGACTCGTCCGCGCTGTGTTGCCCGTGCTCACGCTGTACGTCGGCAAGCTGATCATCGACGAAGTGATGGCACGGGCGTCGCACGGTGGCGCGCCCACGACAGTCACCGGCTGGCTCACCGCTGTGGCATCGCACCGATTGCTTATGCTGCTCGGCGCCGAATTCGCGCTGGCCGTGAGTTCCGACCTGATCGGACGACTCGTCTCGCTGTTCGACTCGCTGCTGTCGGAGCAGTTCTCGAACATCACGAGCATCCGACTGATGGAGCACGCGGCGACGCTCGATCTGGAAGACTTCGAGGATAGTGAGCAGCAGGACAAGCTCGAACGGGCCCGACGCCAGGCGTCAACCCGCATGACGCTGATGAATCAGCTGTTCGGCCAGGCGCAGGACGTGATCACGATTGTCAGCTTCGGAGTTGGACTGGTGGCGTATGCACCGTGGCTGATCGTGCTGCTGTTTGTCGCACTGATTCCGGCGTTTCTCGGCGAGGCGTATTTCAACGAGCGCAGTTATTCGCTCGCCTTCTCGCGCACCGCTGATCGTCGTGAGCTGGACTATATCCGGCAGACAGGCGCCAGCGTCGAAACGGCCAAGGAAGTGAAGATCTTCGGCCTCAACGGTTTTCTGATCGACCGGTACCGACTGCTTGCGGCCGATTTCTATCAGGCCAACCGCGTCCTGGCGATCCGACGTGCCGGCTGGGGCGGTGTGCTGACGGCACTGGGAACACTTGGATACTATGCAGCCTACGCGCTGATTGTATTTCGCACGCTGACCGGACAGTTCACGATCGGCGACCTGACTTTCCTCGCCGGCTCGTTCCGTCGGCTGCGCACGCTGCTCGAAGGATTGCTGATCGGCTTTACGCAGACCGCCAGTCAGGCGCTCTATCTCGACGATCTGTTTTCATTCTTCGACGTGCAGCCGGAGATTCTGTCGCCGCCGGATCCGCGCCCGTTTCCCGCGCAGTTGCGCGACGGCATCGTGTTCGAGAATGTCGGCTTTCGCTACCCGGGCGCGGATCGCTGGGCGGTCCGGAGTCTCAGTTTCACGCTGCATGCGGGCGAAGTCGTGGCACTCGTCGGCGAGAACGGCGCCGGCAAGACAACGATCGTGAAACTGCTGGCTCGCCTCTACGATCCCGACGAGGGGCGCATCCTGGTGGATGGCCATGACATGCGGGAATACGACCTCGGGCAGCTGCGCGCCAACATCGGCGTCATTTTTCAGGATTTCGTTCGCTACAACCTGAGCGCCGGCGAGAACATCGCTGTCGGTCGCATCGAGGCGCGCGACGATCGCGCGCGTATTGAACGGGCGGCCGAGCGCAGTCTGGCGAGCGACGTGATCGCGAAGCTGCCGCAGCGCTACGAGCAGCCGCTGGGCCGCCGGTTCCGGAAAGGCGTCGATCTGTCCGGCGGCGAGTGGCAAAAAGTTGCCATCGCGCGCGCCTACATGCGCGAGGCGCAGCTGCTGATTCTGGACGAGCCCACGGCAGCGCTCGACGCCCGCGCCGAATAC
>JANMWU010000653.1:0-6805 GCA_031380785.1 Gemmatimonadaceae bacterium | reverse complement strand
TTCCGTCCATTGCACCGCGCCATCCAACGCCGACACCAGCGAGACGTTGATGCGGATCTGTCCCGCTGCGCGCTGCACGCTGCCGGTCAGCAGCGATCCCACGCCAAGTTCCTTCGCAATTGCACGCTCGTCGAGTCCACGCGCAAGCAGCGCACCGGCACTCGTGCGACCGATCACACGCACACCACTCTTCGTCAGCGCACGCGTCATCTCTTCCGAAAGGCCGATGCCGAAATAGTCATCCGCCTTGTCACCGCTGAGATTTGCCAGCGGCAAGACAGCAATCGATTTGTCAGCCACTGAATCCGCGCTGACCAGCATCTTCCCGGAATTGCGGCGAAGTGCCACAACCAGAATCGCCACCGCGAGCGCGGCGCCGATCAGCCACGCCGCAATGCGCGGCGCGCGTGATACGCCAGACTCCATTCCAACAAAGAATTTCGGCGATCCGGCAACAAAGGCCTGCGGCGTGAACACCGTCTCCAGCTCGCGCAGGACTTCTTCCGCATTCGCCGGTCGCGCGGAGGGCTCTTTCTCGAGCGTGCGCATGATCAGCCGCGCCAGCAGCATCGGTACATCCGCACGGGTGACGCTGAACGGTCGTGGCGTCTCCGTCAGATGCGCCGTCAGCACGCGCTGCGTGCTGTCGCGCACGAACGGTGGCGCGCCGGTGAGCAGCTCGTACGCCAGACAGCCCCACGCATACAGATCGGCGCGCCCATCGATGTCGGCGTCACCGGCGATCTGCTCCGGCGCCATGTACGCCGGCGTTCCGATCGCCATGCCGGATTGTGTCAGCGTGCCGCCACCGCCCATCGTGCGCGACGCTGACAGCGCCTTGGCGATTCCGAAATCCGTCACCACCGCGGTGCCATGCGACAGCAATACGTTGTCCGGTTTGATATCGCGATGCACCACGCCGCGCGCGTGGGCGTACGACAGTGCGCGGGCGATGTCACGCAGAATGCTCACACACTCCGGGATCGTCAGAGCGGGCGTGGTACCGAGTCGTCCGCGCAGCGACTCGCCCTGAACGAACGGCATCGTGAAATACGGCACGCCGTTCGCCGACCCCGCAGTCAGCAGCGGCACAATGTTCGCCTGCTGCAGCGACGCCGCAAGTTGAATCTCGCGGCTGAAGCGCTCAAAGCTCACGCCCGCCGCCACATCGTCCGGCAGCACCTTGATCACGACTTCGCGATTGAGACCGACCTCGCGCGCCAGAAAGACACGCGACATGCCGCCGCCACCGAGTTCATGCTCGATGATGTACTGCGCGGCGAATGCGGCGGTGAGTCGGGAGAGTGCCTCGCTCACGCTGCGATCACCAACGCGAGGCTCCACGTCGAGAGCAGTTCCGGCGCCGCCAGTAGCCAGAGCCGAACCTGCTTACCGAGCGGCACTCTCACCTTGCTGCTCAACGCGAGAATGACGAGAGCAGATCAGGCGGCAATGGCGCGTTGAAGTCATCGGCCAACTGTATGCGCCCGGCTTCTGTACCGAGCACGCGCGCAGAAGTTGGTGCCTCGACCGGGATGAGCCGTGCCACCGGAACATCGGCGCAGGCAATGATCACGTCGTCGCCGCGATCCACCTGCGCCAGCAGCTTGGAAGGGTGCGTCTTTGCTTCGTGGATGTTGTGCGTAGGCGGCACAGGCATGATCATACGTGAAGATGAGCTAAGTCATCGGGCTAATGCAAACGGGCTACACCCCAAACAGCTCCCGCTGCACCGGCGCGGTGCGTGGATCTCCCGCCCGATCGCGCCACACGCCATCGCGCTTCGTGCGCCCGAGCGTGAATGACGCCGCGTCAGCATCCCGCAACAGCTGATCGGTCACATCAGCCGCGAGGTATCCACCCGTCAGTGCCATGCGCACCACGATCGCCGTCCTGCAATCGGGATTGCTGCACGGATACACGGTGCTGGCGACGGACACCACGCTGCCCGGTGCTTCCTCGACTGCACCGGCCTGCACGCGCCACCCGCGGCGGACGGTGCGAGTCGGGCCGAGGAACGGTACCGACCAACACACCGGACACCGCGGCGTTGGCGGTGTGGTCGGGGCGAAAGCGGCAGGGCGGCGAATCGGCGCGCGGTCGGACATGCCGACAATTTATCGCGCGCCGCGCCACAAACTTCGCATCCATCTGTTCCAAAATACGAAGTAAATGGTAACAGATCCGACGATCCGTTCGTGCTCCCGGCGCCGTCCGCTGTCCAGCGGCTGAGACCGCTGCAGCCGACCTGCTACGTTAGGCCATGGCAAAGCCCACCGTCGACGGCCCAGGTCAGGCCAAGCTCGAGATCCTCGATCGCGCAACGATCATCGCCCAGAGCCTGCACGGTCTGATCGAGAAGTACGCCATCGCCATCCGCAGCAACCAGCCGACGGTCGGCTTTCCGCAGCAGATCAAGCGCGTGGCCACGCCGCTGGTCGGAATGCTGCGGAGCCAGTTCCAGCTGCTGGCTGATCAGTCCACCGACCTCATTCTGGTTGCCAGCCGAGGCGGTTCGGCTGAGGCTGCGAAGCTGCGCATGCTCCGCGAACGGATCGGCCAGCTCAAGTCAGGCATTGAACTCTCCGTGACCGCGACCCTGGCGAAGCACAAAGCTGAGGACCACAAAGCAGCGCCGGGCTCAACTGCCGCTGGCGGCAACTAACCCTTTCTCCTTAGTTTTGCGAGTCGCCGCTATCTTCTCTGACATTGTATATGCCAGCGTTTGAGATGTGGTGGTTGCAGCTGACCGGCACGTCGGCCGCTTGACCTGATTACAGGTCAGTCGTCCGGCTCGCCGATGTCTGGACGATATTCGTCATTGCGGCGTCTGAAGCCAGTACGCCGTTCCTGTGCGTCGGAAGCCAGAACTCCGACTCGCAGGTTTCCAAAGGGGCGCCTACCCTGACGCCTCACGACCTTTCCCAAGACCTGGGCATGGCCAGCTTTCCACAGTTTCGCCGCCTCCGCTCCTGCGCACGGACACTCCGCCGCGCCGCGCCGGTAGCGCTCTCCGCGCTGCTGCTCCTCGGCATCGCCGCCACGGCAGGGGCGGAGCAATATCCCAACACCACGTTCAACTACACGACTGAGCTGAACGAAGCCACGACCCATCTCTGGAACTCGCTCATATTCTGGGCGACCCTGGTGTTTGTGGTCGTCGAAGTCGGGATCCTGTACATCATCTTCAAGTTCAAGGCGCGACCGAACTCGCCAGATCCAGCCCACGTCCACGGCAACACGACGCTCGAAATTGCCTGGACCGCGATTCCTGCAGTCATCCTCGCGGTCATCTCAGTGCCGACCGTCAAGACGATCTTCGAGACCCAAGCCAAAGCGCCCGCCAACGCGCTGCAGGTGGAAGTGATCGGGCATCAGTGGTGGTGGGAATTCCGCTACCCCGAATACGGCATCACGACCGCCAATGAGCTGTATCTGCCGGTGAATCGCCCGGTGAATTTCAAGCTCAATACCAACGACGTGTTGCACTCGTTCTGGATTCCGCGACTGGGCGGCAAGCGCGACCTGATCTCCAATCGCACCAACTATCTGTGGATGACGCCGCGCGACTCGATGGCGCTCAAGGCGCTCAACGGAACGTGCAACGAATATTGCGGATCGAGTCACGCGAACATGAAGTTCCGCGCGTTCACCGTAACGGCGGAACAGTTCGCGAGTTGGGCCGCACATCAGAAGGCGCCGGCAGTGTTCGGCGTTGCGCCCGCGGTGGCACCTGCAGCCGCGCCGGCCGTTGCACCGGCCGCATCGACGACCAAGGCCGGGCAGGTTGGCACCGCGCTCGCGAATGCCGCTGAACCCGCGCCGGTGGGCTTCATCTTCCCGCGCGAAAAGCTCGGTGTCGAAAACATTCCGACAGCACAGCCGCCGGCAAGTATCAACTTCCCGGCCGGTCTTACGGGTGATGCAACGCGCGGGCAGGCGATTTACTCGCGCTCGGCCTGCATCGGCTGTCACAAGATCAACGGCAACCCGATGAGCGCTGGTATCCTCGGGCCGAACCTCACGCATGTCGGCTCGCGTTACACCATCGCCGGCGCGCTGTATGAAAACAGGACCGAGAATCTGGTTCGCTGGATCAAGAACGCCCCCGCCATGAAGCCCGGCAGCCTGATGCCTGCAATCGGCACCGGCGAATACAATCCGGCCATCAAGGCCAAGGTCACGATTGGTGGACTCAGCGATCAGCAGATCGCCGATGTTGCCGCCTATCTGCAGGCTCTCAAGTAACCCGCGCCCGGAGCACTTCGCGTCATGGCCACGACTGTTGCGCCGCCGACCTTTGCGCCGGCCGCCGGTTCCACTTACGGCACCGGTGAAAAGTCCGGCGTCTGGAGCTGGATCACGACCACGGACCACAAGCGGATCGGCGTGCTGTATCTCTTCACGTCGCTCTTCTTCTTCCTTTTCGGTGGGCTCGAAGCGGGCGTGATCCGCGCCCAGCTCGCCGCTCCCAATCAGAATCTGGTAAGTGCGGAGCTGTACAATCAGCTCTTCACCATGCACGGCACGACGATGGTGTTCCTCGCCATCATGCCGCTCTCGGCATCGTTCTTCAACTTCCTGATTCCGCTGCAGATCGGCGCCCGCGACGTGGCGTTCCCGCGTCTCAATGCGTTCAGCTACTGGGTGTACCTGTTCGGCGGCATCTTCATCACGCTGCCGATTTTTGCCGGACTGGCACCAAATGGCGGCTGGTTCGGTTATGCGCCGATCACCACCATGGCCTACAACCCGGGTCTGAACATCGATTTCTGGGTGCTCGGCCTTCAGATCCTCGGCATCAGCTCACTCGCGGCCGGCTTCAACTTCATCACCACGATCATCAACCTGCGCGCACCTGGCATGCATCTCATGCGCATGCCGATGTTCACGTGGATGAGTTTCGTGGTGCAGTTCCTGATCGTGCTCGCCTTCCCGGTGATCACGGTGGCGCTGGTGTTCCTGCAATTCGACCGCTTCTTCGGCACGAATTTCTACACCCTCACCGCCGGCGCCGACCCGCTGCTCTGGCAGCATCTGTTCTGGATCTTCGGACATCCCGAGGTCTACATCCTTGTGCTGCCGGCGTTCGGTCTGGTCAGCGAAGTGCTGCCGACATTCAGCCGCAAGCCGCTGTTCGGCTACGCCGTCATGGTGTACTCAGGAATCCTGATCGGCTTCCTCGGCTTCGGCGTCTGGGCGCATCACATGTTCAGCGTCGGCATGGGCCCGATCGCCGACACTGTGTTCAGCCTCACCACGATGCTGATCGCGATCCCGACCGGTGTGAAGATCTTCAACTGGATGAGCACGATGTGGGGCGGCAAGATCACGTTCACCACCTCCATGTGCTTCTCCGTCGGCCTCGTGGCGATGTTCACCATCGGCGGTTTGTCAGGTGTGACGCACGCCTCGCCGCCGACCGATCTGCAGCAGACCGACACGTACTACGTCGTGGCACACTTCCATTACGTGCTGTTCGGTGGCTCGATCATGGGCATCTTCGCCGGCATCTACCACTACTTCCCCAAGATGTTCGGGAAGCTGATGAACGAGACGCTCGGCAAGTGGCACTTCTGGATCAATATGATCGGCATGAACCTGACGTTCGGGCCGATGCACCTCGCCGGCCTGCTCGGCATGCCGCGCCGCATCTACACGTACGATGCGAATCAGGGCTGGGACCTGTTCAACATGATGAGCTCCGTCGGCACCGCGATCATCATCTTCGCGACGCTGATCTTCGTCTACAACTTCTTCTGGTCATTGAGGAGCGGTCCGCGTGCCGGCCGAGATCCGTGGGGCGCGTCGACGCTGGAATGGTCCATTCCGTCGCCGCCGCCGGAGTACAACTTCGCCGTGGTGCCGAACGTCACCAGCCGCTACCCGCTCTGGGATGTCACCGATGGCCACGATCTTTCGCGCGAGCATCACGAGAGTCCCGAGTCGCGCGATCAGCGCATCCCGACCGCGAAGGAACTCGGAATTCCGATGCCGATGAGCACCTTCAAGCCGGTCATGGCCGCGCTCGGACTTTGCGTCATGCTTGGCGGTATCACACTCAAGCACGTCAACGACTACGCGTTCGTCGCCGTCGTCGGCACCGGATTCATCACCTTCGTCGGAAGTCTGTACGCATGGCTGACGTCACCGCTCGAGGAGGCGCACTGACATGAGCGCCACCGCAATTGAACCGACGTCGCACGGCCACGACGCGCACGCGCATCATCACACCAGCACTGGACTCGACAGCCGCAAGATTGCCATCTGGGCCTTCATCGGCTCCGAGTGCATGCTGTTCGTGTCGCTCATTTCGACCTACCTGATTTACAAAGGTCGGTCTCGCGTCGGCCCGTATCCGCATGAAGTCTGGACTGACCCGGCCACCGGTCACACGTTCAAGGCCATTCTCAACATCCCGGTTACCAGCTTCTCGACGTTCGTGCTGCTGATGTCGTCGCTGGCGATGGTGCTCGCGCACAACGCGGTCGTGCATCGCCATGTGAAGCGTGTCACGTTCATGGAACGGCTTGAAGGCAATTCGTTTTTCTGGCTCATCGCGACGGCAGTTCTCGGCACCGTGTTCCTGATGTGTCAGGCGTACGAGTTCACCAGCTTCGTGCACGAAGGACTGGGCCTGACCACGAATCTCTTCAGCAGCAGTTTCTTCGTTCTCACCGGCTTCCACGGTGCACACGTGACGGCCGGCGTGCTCTGGCTGGTAACGCTGGCAGCGATCGACAAGAAGCGCGGCCTCGAGATGAAGGATGCGCTGACCGTCGACATGTGCGCGCTGTACTGGCAC
>JANMWU010000620.1:0-1532 GCA_031380785.1 Gemmatimonadaceae bacterium | reverse complement strand
CCCGGTCGCATTTCCCGTTGCACTTTATCCCACAGTGCGGCCATTGGTACCGGCGACAGGTATGCGAATACCACGTCGTATTGCGACAGGTCCACATTCCACAGACTGCCGAAGTGCACGTGGCAATTTGTGTGTCGTCCGAGCCGGATGCGAAGCCAGCTCACGAGCCACGGCACCGGCGCCGACTCGATGCCGTGGTACTCGCCATCGCCGCGACGCCGCGCGAGATCGGTCAGCACGCCCCCCACGCCGGATCCCAGATCCATGAATGTGAAATGGCCCGCTGGCAGCAGCGGGACGAGCGCCTCACGCACCTTGGTGCTCGACAGATACAGTGGCACCTGTGTGCGAAAGGTTGACCAGTAGACCGCGGCCAGTCCTGTGAAGAGCACGATCCAGATCCAGCGCGGGAGCGATGCTGACGAGACAAGCACCGCAGCCGGCGCGAACAGCAGCTGAATCCACTGCCACCACGGATCGAGCCGCGTCAGGCGAGTCAGGCCGGCCGCAAAAACGCCGGTGACGAACGCTGCGACGATCGGCTGCATTACGATGCCGCGCGTTGCCAGCACGTACGCCGCACCGATCGTGAGCGCCGCGCCGGCCACCTGCATCGCCATCGCAACGATGATCGGCGGCCAGCGACGCTGTCGCGCGGCTTGAGCGGAGGTGGGCGCGGTGGGCATCCGGCAAATCAGACCTGCGCTGGAGTCATGCGCCAGCGGCCGCGTGCCCTCACTGCGCGGCAACGGCAGCCGAGGGAGCTGCGTAACATCTCACTCCCTGGTTTTCCCCCTCGTCAAGTCGGCCGTGTCGCTGTTTCGTGCCTGCCTTTCGCTGCTCGTTGCGGCGCTCCCCGTGGTGGCGCGCGCCGGCGATCCGCCACCGCCGCCGAGGCCTGCCACGGCGAGCGCGCGCGCCGTTCGTGCGGAGCGTGCGCCTGTGCTCGATGGCCGCGACGATGAGCTGGTGTGGCAGACCGCGCCAGTGATCGAGGAGTTCCGGCAGTTTGCGCCGGCCGAGGACGCGCCCACGGCGTTCCGCACCACCACGCGGGTCGTGTACGACGCGAAGAACGTCTATGTCTTCGTCCGCGCCTACGATCCGCATCCCGACTCCATCGTCAGTCTGTTGTCGCGTCGTGACGTCAAGACGAATTCGGATCAGATCAAGATCCTCATCGACAGCTACTACGATCGTCGCACCGGTGTCGAGATGGCGGTCAATCCGGCCGGCGTGAAACGCGACGCCGCGATGCACTCCGATGTGATCGAGGACAATTCGTGGGATGGCATCTGGGATGTCGCGACGCGAATCGATTCGCTCGGCTGGACGGCCGAATTCCGTGTGCCATTCAGTCAGCTCCGGTTCAACAATTCCGAGGAACATACGTTCGGCTTCGGCGTGTGGCGTGACATCGCACGCATCAACCAGCGCGATTCGTGGCCGGTGTATCACAGCTCGCGCGCTACGCTGGTATCGCAGCTCGGCGCGCTCTCCGGCTTTCGCGGCATCGGCGGCGGGCATCGCGC
>JANMWU010000592.1:0-2238 GCA_031380785.1 Gemmatimonadaceae bacterium | reverse complement strand
CGCCCGAAATCATACGGCACTTCGTCGAGCTTTTTCCAGCCGTCGATCGGGAAGGCGTGGTGCGTCCGGATCGCTTCGTCAATCGGATTGTTGTATGCGGACTCGAAGCTGGCATTGATGAACGCGTGCAGCAGCACGCGTTCGCTCTCGGCGCCGGCGGCGTCGACGGCGGCGTGCACCCGAACCTTGCCTTCCGTCAACGTGCCGGTTTTATCGGAGCAGAGCACATCCATGCTGCCGAAATTTTCGATCGCCGAGAGCCGCTTCACGATGACGTGCTTCGCCGCCATCCGCCGCGCGCCCTTGGCGAGGTTGACGCTGATGATCGCCGGCAGCAGTTGCGGTGTGAGTCCGACCGCCAGTGCGAGCGCGAACAGAAACGAGTCGAGCACCGGCCGCTGCAGCCAGACGTTGATGGCAAAGATCGCGAACACCAGCACCAGCGTGATCTGCATCAGCAGGTAGCCGAAGCGTCGCACACCAGTTTCGAATTCCGTCTCGGCCGGCCGGAGCTTCAGCCGGTCAGCGATCTTGCCGAATTCGGTGGCGGCGCCGGTCGTGACGACGAGCGCGCGGCCGGTACCGCTGACGACGTGCGTGCCGAGGAACAGCGCATTGTCACGTTTCGCCAGTGGCGAATCCGACGGACAGTCGCTGGGACTCTTGTCGACTGGATACGTCTCACCGGTCAGCGACGCTTCGTTGACGAAGAGGTCAGTTTCAACGATCAGCCGACAGTCTGCCGGAATGCCGGATCCTGCCGCGAGGACAACGACATCGCCGGGGACGATTTCATCGGTCGGGATTTCGCATTCCCGCCTGTCGCGCAGCACGGTCGATTTCAGTTCGACGGTTGCCAGCAGCTTCTCGACGGCGGTCGCCGCGCCGCGTTCCTGCCAGAAACCCAGCAGACCGCTGATGGCCACGATCACGAGGATGATCGTGCCGTCGGCGGGATCGCGGAGCGCGTACGACAGCGCACCCGCGGCAATCAGTATCAGCACGATCGGGCTCGCGAACTGGCGCAGCAACAGCACCAACGCGTCCGACCGGTTGCGCTTGCCGAGGAGGTTGGGCCCAATCTCGCGCAAGCGTGTTGCGGCGACGTCAGCCGAGAGCCCTTCAGGCGACGATCGCAGCGCGGTGAAAACCTCGCCGATCGGCGAACTCCACCGCGCTGCCGCGTCGTGCGACCTCGTCGACGCTGGCTGAGCGCTCGCGCGTTGTCGCGCATTTTGCGGCACAGACTAGTGCGTCGGCGTGTTCGCGCTGCCGCTGGCTGCCGGGTGCCCCGCGGCGACGGCGCCAACGCTCATGTCCAGAATCTGCGCAAATCGTTCCGCGCCGTCGGCATTGAGGTGATCGGCGTCCTCGAAGTCGGCCGCCTGCAGCCTCGGATCGTTCAGGAAGTTCAGGTAGCGGATGCCGTAGCTGCCGGCGATCCGTTCGTACGCCGCCTTCGCCGGTTCCCACATCTCCATGCGCATTTGTGCCATGTAGGTGCGATATACCGGCGTCGTGATCAGTACCACCTCCACGTGGTGCGCCTGGAACAACTGGATCAATCGTTCCAGCGTCTCCAGATTGTCAGCCATATAGTCCTTCCGCATGAACCCGTGGTGAATCGCGATGCGTCCGGCTGCGTCCGACGGGCTCAGCCCCCAGCGGTCGTCATCAGGCACGCGATACCAACCGCGATCGTCGATGCGCCGATCGCGAAGGGATACGGGCCCGCGCACCAGCCGCTCCAATGCCAGATGGGGACTGTGCAGCAGCACACGGCTGAACGTGCGCAGGTCGAGGTAGTCGAACCGTCGCTGCGGCGGAATCCCGAATTCCTGCAGATAGCCATACACCCGGTAACTCTCGGGATGATCGTAGAGCTCCGAATACAGGCTCATGTAATTCACCAGCACATACGCGCGCCGGAGACGCGGGAGGCTGGGCAAGAACCTTCGGGTGAGCTCATAGTCGTAGTACAGCGTCTGCCCGTTGCTGGCCAGGTTGTACGCAACGCCGGACAGCGCCTGCGGTTTCACACCGTAGTACGTCTCCGAGGAACCCAGAACCAATGTGCCAACGTCCGCGGCCACCGCTGTCAGTCGATCACGTTTGATCGACATGCTGTTCTGGCTCTTCACCATCACCCACTCGAGCGCGATCCAGCCGACGGCCAGCAGCAGCACGAACACGGCAAGGCGACGCCACATGGCGCCAGCGCCAGGATCGATTGTGTCA
>JANMWU010000571.1:0-4700 GCA_031380785.1 Gemmatimonadaceae bacterium | reverse complement strand
CTTCACTGCCCGGCCCTGCCGCGAGCGATGGCGACGATGACGATACGCCGCGTGGCGCCCCACCAGGTCGTTTCGTCGCCCCCGGCCGATACACCGTGCGACTGCATGCCGGCAGCACAACACTCGATCGCCAACTTATCGTGCGCGACGATCCCCGCGTGACGCTGAGCGCCGCCGAACGCGCAGCATGGTATGTCGCGACGGACTCCGTCGCGAGCGTGTACCGTCAGACGTTTGATCTTGTCGCCACCGCATCGAAAGGCAGTGACGACGAGTTGAAAAAGACCGCGCGCGAGCTGCAGGATCGGGTCGGCTCGCTTTACAACGCTGTCATGCGCGGTGGCGCGCCGCCGACAGCAGACCAGCGCATGCAAATGGCATACTTCCCGACGGTACTCGTCACGCTGCGCTTGAAAGCTGCGCACTGAACTGCGTTCATCGCGTTCGTCACGAGCGCTTTCACGTGGCGATCACGGAATCGGCCGGCAGCGCACGTACCTGGCCAACATCTCGTCAGCCGTTCGTGTAGGCGTACCCCTTCGCATCCGTGGCGACGCGCCCCCAGCTCTGGAACGCGTCGTGCTCAAAGATCAGTAACCACTGCTCGGCCGCCGCATCGCGCAACAGCGCCCGCTTGCTTTCCAGTGTCCGCAGCGGCTCCACGTCATAGCCCATAATCCACGGCAGTGGCACGTGATTTACGGTTGGCATCACGTCGCCGAGGAACAGTGCTCGCTCGTTGCCGCCGTCGATCAGGAGACTCTGATGGTGCGGCACGTGACCTGGTGTTTTGCGCGCCGTGATCCCTTTCACAATCTCGACATCGCTCTCGATCAGGTGCAGCTGCCCTGAAGCCTTCAGCGGTTCGAAGTTGGCAGGAAAATAGCTCGCCGACGTGCGTTCATTCGTGTTCGTCGCCCACTCGTACTCGCCCGCCTGCACAACATAGGACGCGTTCGGAAACGTCGGCACAACGTTGCCGTCAGCATTGCGTCGCGTGTTGCCGCCCGCGTGATCGAAATGCAGGTGCGTGTTGATGACGACCTTCACATCTTCAGGCGTGAAGCCGGCCGACCTGATGCCCGCTTCCAGCGCAGTTTCATCGGCGCGCTGCTCCGGCACATCTGCCTGCAGTTCCATGCCGTAGATGTCGATGAACTTCTGTTCTTCCTTGTTGCCGGCACCGGTATCGATCAGCACCAGACCGTCCGAATGCTCGATCAGCAGGCAGCGCATGCCCATCTGAATCCGATTCCGCTCGTCCGATTCGATCTTCCGCTGCCACAAAACTTTCGGCACCACACCAAACATGGCGCCGCCATCGAGTCGCTGGCCGCCGGCCTGAATAGCATGAATGCGCAGCGAGCCAAGCGGGCGCGTTTGTAGCAGCGGGGTCGGGAATGTCATGGCAAAATGAGGTTTGGGTCAGGCACCGTCCGCGGCGTCGCGCACTGGCGTCGGTGTCGCGGGCGGACGACGGCGCTTCTTCTTCGATGTGCCGCCGCGCTGATACGCGTCCAGCGCGCCCCACGTGGTGATGTCGCGCGCGGCAGCGTCGCGTAGCATCGCAATCAGAATCTTCGCCGTCGCAATCGCATCGCCCGCGGCTCGGTGGCGCGCATCCGGCGGAATCTCCACCGCGTAGAAGTTCGCGACCGCGTCGAGGTTGCGGCGCGACAGCTGCGGCAGAACCTTGCGTGCCAGTCGCAACGTGCAAAGCGTCGTGCCATCCAGCGACTGACCGATGCCGCGAAAGACTTCGTGGGAAACGAACCGCCAGTCGAACGACGCATTGTGCCCGACGAAAATGTGCCCCTGCAATCGCTCGGCCACTTCGTGCGCAATTCCAGCAAACACCGGCTTCGCCTTCACCATGTCCCAGGTGATGCGTGTGATCTGTGAGATGAACGGCGGAATCGGGCACTCCGGATTCACCAGCGTCTCGAACACATCAACAATCTCGCTGCCGTGCACGCGGACGATCGCAATCTCTGTGATGCGATCGCCATGCCCGGGACGGCCGCCTGTCGTCTCCACATCCACCACGGCGAATTTCAGCGACGATATCGGAAGAGCGGATGTCGCTTCGCGAATCATCGTCGGCGACCCTGCACGCGCCGATGCACCGGGTGGACCGTCCACCGCCCGCGGTTTTACCGGAATCAGCGTCGATATCGTCCACCGACCGTCCGACCCCTGCCGCACGTCGGGTCGATGTCCGAGAATGGAACGCGCCAGACTTTCCGCGAGCGAGCGACGGACACCGATGGCCTGGCACACTTGCGCCACCAGGTCGGGCGATGAAATCGGCCCACGCCCGACCAGTGCGATGGCGGCATCGGTGAGGCTCGATTCGGCAGGCTTGAGTCGTGCACCGAGCGACGCGATCAGCGAGTCAGAGTCCATCGCGCAGGAGAGGCATGGTCATGCAGCGCGGCCCACCGCCACCGCGCACCAGTTCACTCCCTTCGAACGTCAGTACGGCGCGGGCGTCGGCCGGGATCCTGACCTCTCCACCGAGGAAATCCATGGCCGATATCGCGCTGAAACCGGCCGCTTCGAGCGATCGAATGGTGGCTTCATTGCGCGAGTAACTCGCAATCACACCCGGACGCAGCGCGACAAAGTTGCAGCCGCTCGCCCACTGCTCGCGTTCCTGCAGAATGCGGCGATCGCCCCCACAGAACACCGGCGTCATCGGCAGCCCGCACTCGGCCAGCGCGGCAAACACATTCGGTTGCTCACGTACCACGTCGCTGCCCTTTCGCCACAGCAATACCGGCAATCGCTCCGTGCCGACGAAGTACGGCGGATACACCACGCACAGTTCACGATCGACTTGCGTGAACACCATATCGAGATGAATTGCTGTGTTCTCGCCAGGCATCACGACCACGATGATGTTGCTGATATCGGTGTCGGCAAAGAACAGCGACGCCAGATGATCGATGGCGGCGGGACTCGATCGCTCGCTGAAACCGATCATGACTGTATCGGCGCTGACGGGGTGAACATCGCCACCCTCGAGCGTGTGATTGAAGCGCCGCTCGCTGGCGCCATCGTAAAGGATGCCGGCGTTGGCGAGCTTCGGGTTGTAGGTGAAGAGGACTTTCATGATGAGCTCTTCAACCCATCGCACGCCGTAGCGCATAGATCCAACCAGCACGTGACGTCCGACGATCATGGCCGAGTCACGGGTGAAGAACAGATTCGGCAGCGGCGGCAGCGAGTAGCTCGACTCGTTCAGATGACTTGCCAGAGGACCAGGCGACTCTTCGCGGCCCTCCACCAGCATTGTCACCAGTTCCGCCGCGTTCATCCGTTCGATGTCTTTCGCCAGCGGCTGCGACGGTGTCACATCCATCACCTCGCGCAGCAGCAACTCGCGCGCTTCGGGAATGGCCATCGTCTCGGTCAGCAGATCACGCACGTGATACACGGCCGCGAACCGCTCGAGAATTGCGACGAACCGACGGTGCTCGCGCTGCGCGATTTCGACATCAATGATGTCGTCGTAGAGATAGTCCTCGCGATTACTCGGTGTAACCGCGAGCAGCTCCGGGCCGGGCGTGTGGACGAGGACGGCGCGAAGTGGTCCGATCTCGGAGGTGACGGTTACGTGCATCCGGACAAGCTATCCCGGGCGGACTTCCGGGGGAGTCCGAAGCTGCGCGACGCAGTGCCGTCAGGGCCGGACTGGCCTTCCGGGCCGATTCTTGTGAAATTCTTCACAAGACATGTCTCGGACTCCGGTTCCTCCTGCTCCCGAAAAGCACATCGCCGAATCCACAGTTCGGCGGCTGTCGCTGTATCTGCGCGTTCTGGAACAGGCCGCCAGCCGCGGTCAGCAGACGATCTCGAGCGATACGCTGGCCGAGGATGGCGGGACGACGTCGGCTCAGGTCCGGAAGGATCTCAGCTTTTTCGGATCCTTTGGCAAGCGCGGCCGTGGGTACGCGGTTGCCGAGCTGGTGAGTCGCCTGCAGGATATTCTCGGCCTTGGTCGGGAATGGAAGGTCTACATCGTGGGCGCGGGAAAAATCGGTGCCGCACTGGTCAGCTACCGCGGATTCTCGCAGCGCGGGTTCCGCGTGCTGGGCATTTACGACAACAACCCACAGCTGGTCGGTCGCATGATCGACGGCGTGGGTGTGCGCAGTATGTCGCAGCTGGAGCACGATGCGGCGCGCGAGCGGCCGGATATCGCGATCATCACCGTGCCGGCCGAGTATGCACAAACGGTGGCAGACCGTGTCGTGGCTGCGGGCATTCGCGCCATCATGAACTTTGCGCCCGCACCCATACATGTGCCGGTAAGTGTGACGGTGAAATCAGTGAACATGGCGCTGGAGCTGGAAGGCCTCGCGTACGCGCTGGTCCATCGCGACGCTGCCGATCTGCGCTGAACTCAGGGATTCTGCGGTCCGCAAACGATGCGGGTGTGCGACACGTTGCCAGTGTGAAAGCCGGGCGCGCGCTCAGCTGCCCGATGCAGGAAGCGCATGAAGGAGCTTCGCAAACTGCGCCGCTGACAGCGTCTCGGGGCGCGCTTCCGGATCGAGTCCGGCGGCACTGATCGCAGTGTCTGCGTCGTCGGCGCTCAGGCCCCGGACGGTCCTGACCACGCGACGCAGCTGCTTCCGGCGCAGGCCGAACGATGCAATGACCAGTTTGCGGAATGCCGCTTCGTCATTGGCGTC
>JANMWU010000255.1:0-2106 GCA_031380785.1 Gemmatimonadaceae bacterium | reverse complement strand
GGACTCTGTGGCCCGCACGAATGCATGGTTGATGGCAGCGTACCGACTCCAGGGACTTCGTGACACTGCGGCCCTATATCGCGTAATCGATGAGGCAGTCGCTGCCATGCCCGGCAACCGCTTCATCTCGAATCTTCCCGCGGCGATGGGACGTGACCGTGTGCTGCGCACCGGAGCACTGTTCCCCACCTTCCGCATGACGGCGATCGGCGGCGGCAGCCCGGAGATCACGAACAATTCCTTCCGGGGCAAGCTCACGCTGATCGACATCTGGGGCACCTGGTGCTCCCCGTGCGTCGCCGAGATGCCGTTCCTGCATCGCGCCTATGAGCGCTTCAAGGATCGCGGCTTCACCATCGTCAGCATCGCCGCCGACGAAAGCGTCGCCGATGTCGAACGATTCCGGAAGGAAAAATTCCCCATGCCGTGGCTGAACGCCTGGGCTGGAGGTCAGGCACCGGAAACGCCGGCCCTGAAAGCGCTCGGCGTGATGGGCTTTCCCCTCGCCGTACTCGTGGACAGCGGTGGCATGATCGTCGCCGTGAACGATGGCCTTCGTGGCAACGCGCTTGAGAAGACGCTGGAGCGGTTGCTGAAGTAGGCTGCGAGCGCACCGCCATGGACGCGTACTGCCGCCCTCACGCCGGATCGTAATGGGCTTGCGTAGTTGTGTGACCGTTCACACTTTCTGCGAGCGCGCGTCGGAGCGCACCCGGTCCGCGGGCAGGGATTGTCCCATCTGACGCGCAGTCGCACGACCGCTCGCCATCTCCTCTTTTCAGGCCAACCGTGCGGACGCTGGCCGATACGAAAGGAGGCTGCATGTCTGTCATCCGCCCGCTGCCGGCGCACCCGAGCCTGGAGCACGACCGCAAGGAAGCGAAGGCCCTGCTCAAACTGTTGCACGCTGGTGATCCCGGCGCATTGCAGCGAGCCAGCGCGCACGTCGCACGGTCCACGCAACGCACGATGCAAACATGGGCGCTGGCCGACGCGCAACGCATCATCGCGCGCGAATACGGCCTGCCGAGCTGGCCGCGACTGGTAGCATACCTGGCCGACCTTGAGCGGCATCGCCACGCGCCGCGACACAACCGCGTTGATCAGCCGGTGGAGCAGTTGGAGCAGATGGCTCAACGCGTCCTGCGAAGTCACGCGCATCGGGATGACTATGTGGCGCGAGAACTGGCGCAGTACGTGCCGCAGTTCTACGGCCGATCGTTTGACGACATCTTCGCCGCCACGATCACACTCGACGACGCACGGATGGTCGTGGCGCGGCGCAACCGCTGCGCGAGCTGGGACGCATTGCTCGAGAATGTTACGGCTACCGCGCAGTGGCAGCAGCAGCGACGGTGGGAGGACGCCAGTAGTGCGTTGCAGCGCGCACGCGCCGCAATTCGCAGTAGCGACGCCTCGGCGCTGACTGCGGTGCTCGATGCGCATCCTGAGGTCGTCATACCGTCAGAGGTCGATCGGGCCTATCGAGCGACGCTGGCTCGCGTCGCGCTGCACGTGGAGCACACGTCATCCAGTCCGGCGGCGCGCCAGGTCACGGAGTTGCTGGCATCGAGAGGCGCCGATGTGCAGCACGAGCTTGACGCGGAGTTGCTCGGCTGGTGGCCGATGCAGGAAGGCGGCGTGGCGCGCGTCCGCTGGATGCTCGAGCGCGGCGCCAATCCGCAGTGGGCGCCACCGAACGCCATAAGCGTCCTCGAACACGCCATCGTCCGCTTTCGCGACGCGTCCTGTGTGGACCTGATCGCCGCGCACGTCACACCGAAGCCGGCGTTGTGGATCGCTGCCGGACTTGGTGACGTCGAAGGGGTGCGTCGATTCATCGCAGGCAAAGGAAAATTGACGCCGTCGGGGCGACGAAACCGACCCGACCTGATCGCGATGGGAGTCGCATTCGAACACATGCCTGTTCGTCATGATGCCGACGATCTCGAAGTCATGTGGGAAGCGTTCCGCATCGCGGGATGGAATCACCGCTGGCACACGATGGACGCGCTGCTCGAGGCGGGATTGCCGATCGACCACGCGCCCCTCGGCATGCCAGTGCTGATGGAGGCCGTGTCGAACTTTCATCTGGGTACGGCACCG
>JANMWU010000539.1:0-1632 GCA_031380785.1 Gemmatimonadaceae bacterium | reverse complement strand
AGCCGGAAATCGGGGTTGTTGACCGCGCCGATCGCGTGACAGGAGATACAGGCCGACAGAAACCATTTCCCGCCGACATCGAGCTGACGCGCGACTGCGGCCGCAACGGAATCAGCTGAAGGCGGTGCGGCCTTTGGCGCTTGCGCATTGCACGGTGGCGAGAAGCAGGCCGCGGTAATGAGAGTGGCGCCGCAGAGGATTCGGCGAGTTGTCATCGCGTCGGAAACTCCTGCCCCTGCACGCCGCGGGCAAGGCCGCGCTTCAGCCGATGGCATCAGGTCGGGCGGCGCTGCATACGGAAAATGCGTTGCACGGCGCCGGATGATTGCCAATGCATCGGTCGCGAGCGACTTTGCGCGCATCTGATTTCATGCCTGCGACGACCTCCGCCCCACCCGCGATGTCGGACGATCACTCCCCGCTCACCTCACCGCTGCCGCGACGCGAGTTCATCCGCCTGGCATCAGTTGGAACCGGCGCCGTGCTCTCCGGCGGACTGCCCGCAGTTGCGGCGGCCGAGGCGGTTTCAGGAATCGGCGTCCGTCAGGCAACGTCCGGCCACGCGCGCGCATCCTCACACGTCATTGTCGTCGGCGCCGGAGCGTGGGGTGCGTTCACGGCGCTGAATCTGCGGAAAGCCGGCAATCGCGTCACGATCATCGATCAGTTCGGACCGGCGAACTCGCGCTCGACGAGTGGCGATGAGACGCGTGGCATCCGTTCGTCGTACGGCGATCGCACGCTCACACCGGAACTCTGGACTGCGTGGGCGCGGAAGAGTATCGAACGCTGGCGCGACTTCGACAACGAGCACGCGAAGCGATTTGGCACACGCTTTTTCTACACTACCGGCGATGTGATCCTGCGCGAAAAGGCGGAGCCGTTCACAACCCGTACTCAGGAGCTGTGGACAGCGCAGGGCGTGAAGTTCGAGGTCCTCACGCCCGACGATGCGCTGAAGCGCTGGCCGCAGATCAAGTCCGATGGCAACAGTGTTGTGCTGTATGAACCTGATGCGGGCGTTGTGCGTGCACGCGGTTCGGTTCAGGCCACCGTCGCGCTGGCGCGCGATGCGGGCGCGAAGCTGCTGCTCGGCCGCGTGACTCCGGGAGCCATCGCGAACGGAAAGATGGATGGCATCACACTCGGCGATGGCACCAGGCTTACCGCTGATGCTTACGTGTTTTGCTGCGGACCATGGATGGAGAAGGTCTTTCCCGAGGTGATGCACAACAAGACGCGAGTGCCGATCGGCCACGTCTGCTACTTCGGCCAACCGATGGGCGACGAGCGTTTTACATACCCGAACATCCCGTCGTGGAACGTGCCGGGTGTGACTGGATGGGCGACGCTGCCGGTGGACAGTCGCGGATTCCGTGTGCGCGGTGCAATCGCTCCGCCGGCGCCGCCACGCGCAGCGGGCGCCGATGATGCCGCGCCGCCACCACCTCCTCCGGCAGCAACGCCCGATCTGCGCCAGCAGGATCCTGATCTCAGCACGCGCTGGTCGAATGAGGAACGCATCGACGGATCGCGGCGCGTGCTGGCGAAATACTTTCCGGCGCTCGCCGATGCACCGCTGCTCGAGACGCGCTCGTGCCACTACGAGATCAGCGTCAATCGCAATTTCAT
>JANMWU010000246.1:0-5464 GCA_031380785.1 Gemmatimonadaceae bacterium | reverse complement strand
CCGCTGCCACCATCGACGTGCCGTTCGCCGATCATATCACGCAACTGCCGGTGGCTGTCGATGGCGAAGTAACGACGCTGGAGCTGCCGCTCCGCTATTCCATCAGGCCTGGTGCGCTGCGCGTCATCGTTCCGGAGTGACGGGCATCGCCACCGCGGCCGGCGACCGCGACTCAACTCGTCGCAGCAGCAATACGCCGCCCGCAAGCCACACGGCACCGATGATCCATCCGCCGAACACGTCGCCTCGGTAGTGCACACCAAGTGCAACGCGACCGACGCCAACCGCAACCACGATCACGGCGCAAACGGCGACGATCGTACGCCTGGCCGCGAGACTGACCGGCAGATACGCGAGCGCGCAATAGCTCAGCATTCCGTATCCGATCAGCGATCCCATGGCGTGCCCACTGGGGAAACTCCAGCTGTGCCCTTGCAGGAATTTTTCGGCACCCGGCGGACGCGGCCGGTGCACAAGTTCCTTGATCCCCGTATTCAGCAGGCCGCCCAGCGCCCCAGTCAGCACGCAGACGATTGCAGCGCGTTGACGTCCCGCGCGAAGCAACGCCAGTGCGAGGAGGGCGCAAACAATCGCCATCGCCACCGGTGAGCCGATGAGACTTATGCCTGACCAGATCCCGCCCGGACCGAAAATCTCCATCGTCGAATCTACGCGCGCCAGCCAGTGGCGAGCGCTGTGTTTTGCCGTTCCGCGCAATCGCGGCGTTGGACCGGGTACCGTGGTGCGCTTGACACGGCCAGCGTCGCCGCCTCGACCTTGTGGCCCGCACGCATTCGGATCATCGCTGCGTCCGGGCCGAATCGTAGCGCATGCCCAGGTTGGCCCGATCGCCGGTGAGGTCAACGCGGATGCTGCCGGATTGCGCTGAGTTGTTCGAGAAAATGGCCAACTCGCGACGATGAAATACGCGCTCGATGGTGCGGCCTGGCGCAAGCGTGCTCACCGTCTTGCGCACTCCCGCCGATTCGACAAGCACAACAATCGGCACCGAACCGGTATTGCGCACGGTTGCGGTGAAGTCTCCCTGTTGCTCGCCGCCGAGCCGGAATTCGGTGTGCGCATCGATCGCCGTCTCGCTGTGCAGCGTGCTGAGTGAGGCGCACGCTGTCGCCGTGAGCGCGCCGAGACCAAGTCCAGCCGCGATGCAGATTCGGAGTGCAGTGCGCAAGGTCAACTCGATCGGTAGCAGGTCAGAAAAGCGCGCAGTCAACGCTGTGGCGCGTCGACGTGTACAGATAATCAGAGCCCGATTTCACCGTCCGGTCACGCCACGTCCTGTGTGCGTTCCGGCAGGCAGCAATTCTGGTATGCCGCGGCCCACCTGAAGGATCCGCCGTGCACTTCGTCCCACGAGTCGCCCTCCATGAATAAAACGCGCGCAGGAATCGCCGCCGCGCTGGTCTGCGGCGTTGGCGCTGGCTTCTTCTGGTTTTACCGTTCGGCCGAGGCGCGGAGCGCGCCGGAGTTCCGCTACGCTGCCATCGAGCGGACGAGCCTTGAAGCGACCGTGTCGGCCACTGGCGCACTGAGCGCCGTTCGAACGGTGCAGGTGGGGACGCAGGTCTCGGGGCAGGTTGCGGCGCTGTTCGTGGACTTCAACGACCACGTGAAGAAGGGGCAGATGCTGGCCCGCATCGATCCCACGTTGCAGCAGCAAGCCGTCGCAGAAGCTGAGGCGGCCCTCGAGCGTGCGCAGGCGCAGCTGGCACAGGCCAAGGCCGAGTACGACCGCAACCAGACGCTGTTCGATGCCAAGGTCATCACGGCGACCGAGTTCACCACGATCCAGGTCACGTATCAGCTGGCGCAATCGAATGTGAAATCGGCACAGATCAGCCTCGATCGCAACAAGCAGAATCTCGCGTATACGTCGATTCACTCACCGATTGACGGCGTGATCGTCTCGCGTGCGGTGGAGCTTGGGCAGACGGTGACCGCAAGTCTGTCAACGCCGGAAATCTTTCGTATCGCCGAGAGTCTGGCGGAGATGCAGATCCTCGCGTCGGTTGACGAAAGCGACATCGGCAAGATCGAGGTTGGCCAGACGGCAACCTTCACGGTGGCGGCCTTTCCGACGCGCACGTTTCCAGCAACGGTGAAGCAGAAGCGGTTGCTGTCCGCGGTAACAGACAACGTGGTGAACTACACGGTGGTGCTCAGCGTCGCGAATACCGACGGCAAGCTGCTGCCCGGCATGACGGCGACGGTAAAGTTCCTGACCAGCAAGGCGGAAAACGTGCTGGCGGTCTCCAATTCTGCGCTGCGCTTCACCCCGACGGCCGAGATGCTGGGCAAGGACAGCCTGGCGCTGAATGCACGCCGTGATTCAATGGCCGCGGCCGGCCACCTCACGCCGCATCGCGTGCGCACCGGCATCAACGACGGCCAGAAGACACAGGTCGCCGGACGCGATCTCGACGCCGGGATGAAGGTGGTAGTCGGAATATCGACCGGTGCCCCAGGCGCTGCCGGAACGGCGACGGCGAATCCATTTCAGCAGACGCAGAATCGCGGCGGTCCCGGGCCGCGTGGACCAGGAGGTTTCTGATGGCTGCCACTGCCGCAAAGCCGACGCATGCTGGCCCGGTCATCCAGCTGTCGAAAGTGCTCAAGCGCTACACCATGGGGCAGAACGAAGTCCTGGCCATGCGTGGCGTCGATCTCACCGTGCAACCGGGCGAAATGGTCGCAATCATGGGCGCGTCGGGATCGGGTAAGTCGACGCTGATGAACATCATCGGTTGCCTCGACACGCCGACCGACGGCCACTACGTGCTCGATGGTGTGGCGGTGAATGGCCTCAGTCGCAATCGACTGGCGGATCTGCGCAATCAGAAGCTCGGCTTTGTGTTTCAGGGCTTCAATCTGCTGCCGCGCACGACGGCACTCGACAACGTCGAGCTGCCGATGCTGTACGATCGCGCCGGGCGTTGGACCGACACCCGCGCCACCGCCGCCGCGGCACTCGCGCGCGTCGGACTTGGCGACCGCATGGATCACGAGCCGAGTGAGCTCTCCGGTGGCCAGCAGCAGCGTGTCGCGATCGCGCGGGCAATTGTCACGCAGCCGACAGTGCTGCTGGCGGACGAGCCGACGGGCAACCTCGACAGTCACACCACGGTCGATGTCATGTCGCTGTTCCAGGAACTGAACGACAGCGGTATCACGATCATTCTCGTCACGCACGAAGCCGATGTCGCGCAGTACGCGAGGCGCATCGTTGAAATGCGGGATGGCCGCATCATCCGCGATGTGCCGGTGACCGATCGACACAGTGCCAAAGTGGATCTGGCAGCAATGGTCGACGAACCTGAGACAGTCATGGCAGGGGCCGTATGAAGAAGACCACACTGTTCAAGGTCGCCACGCAAAGCATCATCAAGAACAAGCTGCGCACGATGTTGACAATGCTCGGCATCGTGATCGGAGTCGGCGCGGTGATCATTATGGTGGCTATCGGCAATGGCGCGCAGTCGCAGATCGAGAAGCAGATCGGCAACCTCGGCACCAACATGATCGTGATCACGGCTGGGAGCACCGCGCAAGGCGGGGCAAGTCAGGGCGCGGGCACGTTCAATCGCCTGACCATCGCTGACGCTGACAAGATCAAGGCGAACGCCACGCTGCTTACCGCCGTCTCACCGGTGATTGTCACGCGCACGCAGGTGATCGGTGGTTCGGGCAACTGGCGCTCGGGCGTCAATGGCGTCTCCACTGACTACCTCACGATCCGGAACTGGGGGGTGTCGAGCGGTGAATTGTTCAGCGACGACGATGTGCGTTCAAAGAAGAAAGTGGTGGTGCTCGGCAATACGGTCGCGACCAATCTTTTCCCCGATGGCAACGCGGTTGGAGCGTCGGTGCAGCTCGGACGCTCACCGTTCACGGTGGTCGGTGTTCTTGCGGCGAAAGGGCAGACCGCGTCCGGCAACGATCAGGATGATGTCGTGCTGGTGCCGTACACCACGGCGCAGGATCGCCTGAGTGGATTCAGCTTCCTGGCGCAGATCCTTGGCAGCACGACGTCGACAGGAGCAATTCCGGCGGCAATTGACGAAGTGAAGCAGATCATGCGCGATGCGCATCAGCTGAATGGTGGCAATGTGCCGAACGACTTCACGGTGCGTGATCAGACGGCAATTGCGGCCGCCGCCACCAGCACCACCAGCGTGATGACCGGCCTGCTGGCGGCCATCGCCTCGATCTCGCTGATCGTCGGCGGAATTGGGATCATGAACATCATGCTGGTCTCGGTCACCGAGCGTACACGTGAGATCGGCATCCGGATGGCGATCGGTGCGCGCGGGTCGGATGTGCTGACGCAGTTCCTGATCGAGAGCATCGTGATGAGCGTGCTCGGAGGTGTGATCGGACTGGCGGTCGGCATCGGCGGCGCACAATTGCTGGGGCACTTCACCGGCTGGGCGACGGCCACGCCGTGGTCGGCAGTGGTGATTGCGGTCGGATTTTCGGCTGCCGTCGGCGTGTTCTTCGGCTTCTACCCGGCGCGCAAGGCAGCGTCGATGAATCCCATTCAGGCGCTGCGCTACGAATGAAGCGCGCGACACCAGACGCATCGAACAGAGTGGAGTCATACATGAACGCGGAACGACGGCCGGTGGGCTGCAACCGTAGTTGGGGTAGCACGAAGGGCGTCGCGGCGCCTGCCGCGCAAGGCGGAAACCGAAGCAATACCAGCGGTATTGCGAGGATTTCCAACGCCGCGGGGCGGGATGCGGCGGCGGCCGACTGCACCCCGAACTTCGGCTGCTGCCCACTTTCCGCAGGTGCGCGACAAATACTCTCTGGTGCGCTGCTGTTGGCCGGAGCGCTGCCGCTCGCGGCGCAAACACCAGCGCTGGCGCCGAAAACGATTTCGTTCGGCGACGCGGTGCGGATCGCGCTGCAGCAGAACATCACGCTACTGCAGGCCGAGAATGCGAAAGCGCTGAGCGCGACGAGTGTGCAACAGCAGCGGAATCAGTTTCTGCCGAACCTTGCGCTGAACACCAGTACGTCCGGCAACGTCGGACAGAGCTTCAACCAGACCGCTGGCAGTCTCGTGAATCAGACGTCACAGACGCTCAACGCCGGCGTCACGTCCGGTGTGACGCTGTTCAACGGTTTCCAGAATCTGTCACTGCTCAAGCAGGCGCGACTCGGTGAAAGTGCCAGTGCGAGCGACGTAGCCCGGGCAAAACAGACCGTCGTGTTCACGGTGGCGTCGAACTTTCTCGCGCTGGTGACACTGCAGGAACAGCAAAGCGTGCAGCGGCAGAACCTGGCCGCGCAGCAGGACCAATTGCAGCAGGTGCAGCTGTTCGTAAAGGCCGGCCGCAATTCCATCGCCGACCAGTACGTGCAGGAAGCGGCAGTCGCGACGGCGCAATCAGCGGTGGTGTCGGCGCGGCGTTCGGTAGAGTTGGCGAAGGTGGATCTGATT
>JANMWU010000481.1:0-2642 GCA_031380785.1 Gemmatimonadaceae bacterium | reverse complement strand
GACCGCCGACCGCAGGGTTGCCGCCCCTCTTCCGCGGGCGTAGCGTGCCTCGAATACCGGTCACCGACTGCCAGACTCCCCGACTTTCTTTCTCCCCGAACGCGGAACCGTGATGCGCACCATCGCCCGATTGCTCGCTCTTGGCGTTCTCATCCCAACTTTGGTCGGCGCCCAGGCGCGCAGCGACGCACGACTCGACGCGCTGAAAGCCGAGTTGGCCCGCAGCATCGATGGCCGCGCGAAACTGGCCCAGCAGATGGTCGATCAGGTGTTCTCCTTCGGCGAACTCGGCATGCAGGAGACTGAGACGTCGAAGTATCTGGCGGGAGTGCTGGAGCAGAATGGCTTCACGGTCGAACGCGGCGTGGCCGGCATTCCGACAGCCTGGGTCGCCAAATGGGGAAGCGGCTCGCCGGTAATCGCACTCGGCTCAGATATCGACGGCATTCCGCAGGCCAACCAGAAGCCCGGAACGGCGGTACGTGACCCACTGGTCCGCAGCGCGCCGGGACATGGTGAAGGGCACAACAGCGGCGTCCCGCTCAACATCATCGCCGCGTTGGCGGTGAAGGACATCATGGCCCGCGACAAGATTCCGGGCACGCTCATGCTCTGGCCTGGTGTGGCCGAGGAGCAGCTCGCCAGCAAAGCGTTTCTGGTGCGCGCCGGCGTCTTCAACGGGGTCGACGCGAATCTGTTCGCGCACGTGAGCAGCGAGTTTGGTGTGTCGTGGGGCGATGAATCGGCGCTCACTCTCATCTCCGCACTGTTCAAGTTCAGCGGTCAGGCGTCGCATGCCGCCGGCGCGCCGTGGCGTGGACGCAGTGCGCTCGACGCGGTCATGACGATGGGTAACTCGTGGGAGTTTCATCGTGAGCACATGGAACTGTCGCAGCGATCGCACTACGTGATCACCGACGGCGGGGATCAGCCGAATGTGGTGCCGGCGACGGCCGCGATGTGGTTCTACTTTCGCGAGCGCGATGTCGAGAAGGTCACGAAGATGTTCGAGGATGCAAAGGTCATGGCGCGCGCCGCCGCCGCCGCGACCTTCACCACGCTCGACACGGTGCAGATCATCGGCTCGGCGTGGCGCCCGCATTTCAACCGGCCGATCGCGACTGCCATGCATCGCAATGCGATGCGCGTTGGCATGCCGGCGTGGAGTGCTGACGATCAGACGATGGCGAAGGCGGTGCAGCGGATGATGAATCAGCCGGACAGCGGTCTGGCGATAAAGGTGCCGCCGCTGCGTACACCGGAAGCCGCCGCTGCCGCAGCCAGTGGCACGGGCAGCGATGACATCGGGGACGTGACGTGGACCGTCCCGTCAGTCACGCTCTACTATCCCGCCAACATTCCGGGCACACCGGGTCACAACTGGGCCGACGGCATTGCGATGGCGACGCCGATCGCGCACAAGGGCGTTGTCGCCGGCGCGAAGGTGCAGGCGATGACTCTGCTCGATCTCATCATGCAGCCAACGCTGGTGCGCGAGGCGAAGGACTACTTCGTGAATGTGCAGACGAAGACGATCAAGTATCACCCGCTGATGTCGTCCAGCGATCAGCCGGCTATCTGGCTCAATGCCGAGAAGATGGCGCGGTATCGGGATGAGATGCGGAAGTACTACTACGATCCCGTGAAGTTCAGCACATATCTCGAGCAGCTTGGCATTACGTATCCGGCGGTTCCGACGCCGAAGGTCGTGCCGTGACCGGCGACGCCGTGATTCCGTCCGGTGCGATGATCTTGCGCGCCGGACTTGCGACCGGCGTCGCGCTTGTGTACGGGCCGTTCATCTGGGTGGCAATGTCACTGGCCGTGATTCCGGCGCTGGCGCACCGCGACGTGCCCGTGAACACGCGATGGTGGATACAGCTCACAGGTCATTTTCTGTTCGTCGGGCTGCCGATGATGATGGCGATGCGGACGCTGTTTCCTGCGGCGACAGGCGAATGACGCAACAGTGCTGCATCCGTACAACGACGCGCACGTTTCTGCGCACACTTGTCGCGTGTTGCGCATTTGCGGCCGCAGTGCACGCTGCGCCGCCGACCGTTCGTGAGTACGAGCGCGTCTTCACCACCTACCCGTTCAGCGATCCGAATCCGATTCCCGTGGTGGGACGGATCTATCCGTACTTCCGTTTCGACGGTTTCACGGATACTCCAGCCCAGCGATCGTGGAAAGTGGTGGAACTGGAGAACGACTACCTGAAAGTCATGATCCTGCCGCAGATCGGCGGCAAGATCTGGAGCGCGATCGACAAGAAGTCAGGTCGCCCGTTCATCTATGCCAACAGCGTCGTCAAGTTTCGCGACATCGCCATGCGTGGTCCGTGGACCAGTGGCGGCATCGAAGCGAACTATGGGATCATCGGCCACACGCCGAACGTTGCCACGCCGGTTGATTACGTCACGCGTACCAACACCGACGGCAGCGTCAGCTGCATCATTGGCGCGCTCGACCTGCTCACGCGCACACCGTGGCGGCTCGAGATCCGTCTGGGCCAAGAGGACGCCGCGTTCAGCACCACCTCCTTCTGGTACAACGCGTCGCCACTCGAGCAGCCCTACTACTCCTGGATGAACGTGGGCATCAAGGTGAAGGGCAACCTGCAGTTCGTCTATCCGGGGACG
>JANMWU010000471.1:0-5475 GCA_031380785.1 Gemmatimonadaceae bacterium | reverse complement strand
TGCGTTTTCGTTTCAGCGGCGCGATCAACGCGCTCAGCAGCGCCGATCAACTGGCACTGTCCAACCGCTCCACCTCGGCCGACGTTGCGGTGCGCGATCGAACCGCCGCAATCATTGCCCGTGTGCAGCGCGACGGCGATGTGGCGCTGCGTGAGATGGCAGCGGAATTCGATGGGGCGGCGCTCGATGCACTCGAAGTCCCTCGTGATGCGTGGACGCGCGCGCGCGACGCAATGGCACCAGCGCTGCGCGTTGCCATTGAGCGCGCAGTGCGAAACGTGCGCGCCGCTCACACGGCCTTTCTCCCGGCAGCGGTAGAATTCGAGACCGAACCCGGCATCGTCGTCGGCCGACGGCCGGATGCGCTGCGTCGGGTTGGTGTGTACGCACCCGGCGGCCGCGCTGCCTATCCGAGCTCGCTCATCATGGGTGTAGTGCCGGCCAAGGTGGCCGGAGTGCGCGATGTGATCGTGTGTTCACCGGCCTCGCCAACGGGCTTTCCATCCGACGTTGTCATGGCGGCGGCGGCGATCGCCGGTGCAGACCGGTTGTTTGCAATCGGCGGCGCTGGCGCGATCGCAGCGATGGCATTCGGTACCGCATCTGTACCGCGTGTTGATCGCATTGTCGGGCCGGGCAATGCGTGGGTCGCTGAAGCGAAGCTTCAATGCTCCGGCGCGGTCGCAATCGACTCCCCGGCAGGGCCAAGCGAGTTACTGGTCATCGCTGATGGAAGCGCAGATCCACACATCGTCGCCAGGGAGATGCTGGCGCAGGCTGAGCATGATCCGCGGGCCGCAGTGGTCTGCGTGGCAGTCGGCGTCGATGTTGCGTCGGCCGTGCAATCCGCGATTGCGTCATTTCTGCCGAAAGTGTCGCGCCATGACATCATCACCGCGTCGTTCGCGTTCGCCGGTGGTGTGCTGCACGCTGACTCACTTGATGCTGCAGTGGGGTTCGCGAACGGCTGGGCAGCGGAGCATCTGCTGCTGGCACTCGCGCCGGCGTCACTCGACCGCGCGCTGGCTGCGTTGCGTAATGCGGGAACGGTGTTCATTGGCGAATCGGCCAGCGTCGCGTTCGGGGATTACATGACCGGCGCCAATCACGTGCTGCCAACGGGCGGACTCGCTCGCTGCTACTCCGGCCTCTCCACGCTGGATTTCATCCGCTGGACTTCGTGGCAACGCGTCACGCCCGCCGCCGCCGCCGCACTTGCCTCCGACGTCGCACTCTTTGCTGACAGCGAAGGGCTGCCCAATCACGCCGCGACCGCGCGGCAGTGGAGTGCTGTTCAATGACCACGCCGGTCACCGATCGCCTCACCATTGCACGCGCGGCGTACAACGACGTGCCGCTGTACGATCCCAAACGCACGCCGGTGGAGCTCGATCTTTCGGATAACACGAACTTGTGGGGTGTGCCGCCGAACGCGGCCCGCGCCATACGCGAGTTCGCGCCTTCAACCATTACGCGCTACCCGACGCTGTACGGCACTGAGCTCAAGGTTGCGCTCGCTGAGCATGCCGGCGTGGCTTCCGACATGGTGGTGACGGGATGCGGATCAGATGACATTCTCGACTCGGCAATGCGAGCATTCGGCAACGAGAACGAACTCGTCGCCGCCACCGATCCGACGTTCGCGATGGTGCCGATCTTCGCGAAGATGAATGTGCTGCGCTCCACACTCGTGACCGAACTTCCTGATCATGACGTCGACGCGGACGCGTTGCTCGCCACCGGCGCGAAGGTCATCTACATCTGCTCGCCGAACAATCCCACCGGCGCACTCGTTGCACGTCGCACCCTCGAGCGGTTGATCGACAACGCGCCGGGCGTGCTGCTGATTGATGAGGCGTACACCGAGTTTGCCGGCGTGTCGAACGTTGACGTGCTGGCGCGGTCACCACGGGTGCTGCTGATCCGCACACTGTCAAAAGCGTTCGGGCTGGCGGGCTTGCGCATTGGCTACGCGCTTGGTCAACCGCAGCTGGTGGCGGAAGTCGAGAAATCGCGCGGCCCGTACAAGGTAAATGCGCTCGCCGAGCAGGTCGCCGTGACGGCGCTGCGGCACGATGTACCATGGGTTGAAGAGCATATCCAGCTCGCAATCGAAAATCGCGACAAGCTCGCCATCGCGCTGCTCAGGCTCGATCTCGATCCGATGCCGTCAAGTGCGAACTTCATCTGCGTTCCGGTGAAGAATTGCGTGGCGGTCGGCATGGCGATGCGTGAGAAAGGCGTTGGCGTGCGGCCGTTTCCGAACCTGCCGCGCGTTGGCGACTGTCTGCGTATTTCGATCGGGCCGTGGCCACTCGTGCAGCAGTGCGTCAAGGCGCTGGCCGTCGCAATGAAGAAAGTGAATCGCGAGTGAGACTCAGCGTCTTCGACTACGGCGCCGGTAATCTGCACTCGCTGCTGAAGGCGCTCGAGCGTCCAGGCATCCGCGTGCAGGTCGACACCGATCCCGCGATCGCCGTGTCTGCTGACGCGCTCGTGTTGCCAGGCGTCGGCGCGTTTCCGGCCGCGACGTCCGCACTCGGCGATGCCGGCCGCATCGCCATGCAATCCGCCATCCGCAACGGTTTGCCCACACTCGGCATCTGTCTCGGGATGCAGATACTGTTTGATGAAAGCGACGAAGGCGGCGGTGCTGGACTGGGCATTGTTTCAGGCCGCGTTGACCGGCTTCACGCCACACGCGTACCACAGATCGGCTGGAACCAGCTCGAGATTGGCGTACAGCGGGACGCTCTGCTCGACGCCGCAGAGTTGCGCACCGCATACTTCGCAAACAGCTTCGTCTGCCGACCGAACGATGGGTCATCAGTCGTCGCCTGGAGCACGCACCAGCAGGATCGCTTTCCCGCCATGGTTCGCGTCGGACGATGCACCGGCGTGCAGTTCCACCCAGAGAAGAGCAGCACAGCCGGTGTGAGTTTCGTGCACGCGTGGCTGCGCGAGGTGCAGACATGATCGCCATTCCCGCCATCGATCTCCGAGACGGCGCCTGCGTGCAACTGGTCGGCGGTGAATACGCGGCCGAGCGCATCCGCCTGCCTGATCCGGTGGCGGTGGCGCTCGACTGGGAAACGAAAGGCTTTCAGGCGCTTCACATCGTTGATCTCGATGCCGCCACCAGTCGCGGTAACAATCGTCGCATCATCGATCAGCTCCTGGATCGCACCGATCTCACCGTGCAGGTGGGCGGCGGCGTGCGCGACCGGGACGATATCACGCGCCTGATCGATGCCGGTGCGACCTACGTTGTCGTCGGCACCCGCGCGCTGGAGGACGAAGACTGGCTGCGCGAGATGGCCGACGATTTTCCGGAGCAGTTGATCGTTGCGGCCGATGTGCGCGAGCGGATGATCGTCACCCGCGGCTGGACGCGAACGATGCACCTCGACATTGACGAAGCGATGGAGCGATTTTCGCAGCTGCCCTTGGCCGGCGTACTCGTCACCGCTGTGCACAAGGAAGGGTTGATGCAGGGTGCCGATCTGGCGTTGATGGAAGACGTGGCCGAGTCAACCTCATTGCCGGTGATCGCGAGCGGCGGTATTGCGACGGAAGCCGATCTTCGGCTGCTGGCCGATCGTGGAGTCGCCGCCGCCGTGCTGGGCATGGCTCTCTACACCGGCGCCCTCGATGCACGCGCCACCGCTGAGGAATTCCGCGCATGAGCACCGTGGTCCGCGAAACGAAGGAAACGCAGATCCGCGCGACGGTGGTGCGCGGCACCGGCATCGCAACCGTCGATACGTCGCGTCCCTTCCTCGATCATATGCTTGTCACGCTCGCGAAGTACAGTGGCCTCGACCTCACCGTGCACGCGCGTGGCGATCTGCCGCATCACCTGATCGAAGACGTGGCGATCTGCATCGGCGCCGCCGTCGCCGCCGCGCTGTCTCCAAGCGCTGCGCGCTACGCCGACCGCACGATTCCGATGGACGATGCGTTGGTGCAATGCGCGATCGATCTCGGCGGCCGCCCATTCTATCGCGGCAAACTGCCGGTCGCAATCTGGGAGCACTGGATGCGATCCTTCTCCGACAATGCCAGGGCAACGCTGCATCTGCGCGTGATCCGCGGCACCGATGCCCATCATATCGTCGAAGCCGCGTTCAAGGCGCTCGGCCTCTGCCTTCGCGATGCGTTCGTGGAATCGGGCGCAGTGTTCAGCACCAAGGGAAGTGTGGCCCTGCAGGTCACGGAGTGACGCGCTCGTGCTGACACGTCGGTTGATCGTCTGCCTCGACGTCAAAGGCGGCAGGGTGGTGAAGGGGGTGAACTTTGTCGGCCTGCGCGATGTGGGCGATCCGGTGGCGATGGCTACGCGTTACGAAGCAGAAGGGGCCGACGAGATCACCTTTCTCGACATCTCGGCCAGCGCCGAAGATCGCACCACCTTGCTGGACGTCGCGCGTCGGACGGCGGAGCGATTGTTCATTCCGCTCACCATCGGTGGTGGCGTGCGCACTGCGGACGACGTCGGTCGTGCGCTGCGCGCGGGCGCGGACAAGGTGTCGCTGAACTCGGCCATGGTCGCGGATCCGTCGGTGCTCACCGCCTGCGCCGCACGGTTCGGTGCGCAGTGCGTCGTCGCGAGCATCGACGCGAAGCTCGATGACGAAGGCACGTGGCGTGTCTGGACGCATGGCGGCCGCACGCGAACCGGGCTTGATGCAGTGGCGTGGGCGGAGGAATGCGTGGAACGCGGAGCCGGTGAAGTGTTGCTGACAAGTATTGATCGCGATGGTGCACGCACCGGCTATGATCTGCCACTGATGCGCGCCGTGTCTGCACGCGTTGCCGCACCGGTGATCGCCAGTGGCGGAGCCGGAAGCGCAACTCACGTTGTCGACGTACTGGCAGACGGGCACGCCGACGCCGCTCTGGTGGCGGGGATTCTGCACGACAACCTGACGACCGTTGGTTCCTTGAAGGATGCCATGCGAGCCTCTGGCCTGGTGGTGCGATGACTCTGGAATTGCTGACGGCTGTCACGGAACTCGCAACGCTCGCCGGCAATGAGGCCAATCGATACTTCCGCACCGGCGTGGCAGTCGAATTCAAGGGCGACGGTTCGCCGGTGACCGCCGCCGATCGCGCGGCGGAAACGGTGGCCCGTGAATGGATCCGCACGCATTTCCCCGACGATGGAATTCTTGGCGAAGAGTTCGGACTCGAGAAGCCGGATGCGCGCCGCCGGTGGATCCTCGATCCGATCGACGGCACCAAGAGTTTCATTCACGGTGTGCCGCTGTGGGGCACGCTGGTCGCCATCGTTGAAGGCGAAACGGTGCTGGCTGGCGCTGTGTACGCGCCACCGACGCAGGAGCTCGTCGCTGCCGCACCGGGCGAAGGGGCGTGGTTCAACGGCACGCGCACTCATGTGTCCACCACTTCGGCACTGAGCACCGCAACGCTGCTTACCACCGATGCACGATTTCCTGGTCGACCCACGCGTCA
>JANMWU010000236.1:0-9289 GCA_031380785.1 Gemmatimonadaceae bacterium | reverse complement strand
GAGTCGTTTACGCACGGCAGCGCAGCGCAACGCACGACCTGGTTCCGTCGCGGCTTCGACAGCGGGCGAATCGACGCCTGCGACACGTTCAGCAGTAAATGACTGCGTCGCTGATGGTTGAATGCCCGTTGTCGACGGTGTAAGTCCTCTGACGAGCGCGCGCAGATACCGCTGCTGAATCGCAGGCTGCTGCCACGATGATTGCAACGGAGAACTTCCGCCCGTGCTCCGTGCGCAGGCGGGGGTTCTCACTCACACATTCGTCATTCTGGTCAATTGTACGGCGGCAGCGTGAACCGAGAGGCTTTCACCGTGCGCCGCGCAATGACCGGTGCGTCACATCGACGAGCGACGACGACGGCTGATTATCACGAGGCCAAGCAGTCCGGTGCCCATGAGCGCGTAGGTGGTCGGCTCCGGTACAACGTCCGTTGGCGGCGGCTGAATAACGCCGTTACGGACGTTCCAGACATAGCGACCGAGCAATTCACTGTTCAACGAGTGCCCGATCAGTGAATTGGCTCCTGCGTCGAGGAACGCTCCGCAGACATTTGACCCAGGCAATTCAACCGTCGTCGTGCCACCGTTCGCCCAGCCGACGCGGGCCGGTGTACGCGTAGCAGGCGCCGCCGGGCACAGGCCGTTCACGCCGTCGCTCGCCTCACCGGTATCCCACTGAATCTTCGCGTAGTTGAACTCGAAGTCGAAGTTGCCGGCGCCAGTGTCCGAGCGATCGATCATGATCAGCTGGAACGTGTTCTTGAGGTCGTCGCGGCTGGCATAGTATCCGACATCGAACCAATTCACGGCGAACGCGTTGCGACCGCCGATCTGGCCCGTGCCATACGCCGTGATGCCACTTGTTTCGCCACGTGTATCGACGTCCGCCCAGAACGGTGCGAGGATGGCGAGTCCGCCGCCCGCAATCGGGTCGGGTGTGTACGTCGCGAGTGCCTGAGTAAACGTGACGTTGCCGTTGTTGTTCACGAACAACCGATTCTGCGTCAATCCAAACAGATTGAACGTGAAGCCGGTGTTGACGAGGCCTGTCGAGCCGTCGTCGTTGCGTGGCAGTTGCGTCAGCGTGAAGCTGCCGGTGTTGCGGATCGCCTGGGCGGGCAATGCCGAGGCTGCGAGTGCGCCGACGATGGCGACGCGTCGCGCTGTCCTGAGGAGTGTCATGATCGCTCAAGGGATGAAGGTCTCTCCTGGATTCAGCGCGACGAAACGTTCCACGCCGGATCCTGCGCTGCGCCCGTGCATAATCCATGACAAGCGCACGTGTTGATAAGCTCGTCGCGGCGGGCTGTGCCTTTCCCGCGCATGCTGTTGTCCCGCAACGACTTACGCGCTGCACCGCAATTTCCTGCTGATGTATCTGTTACCAGCTCAAGTATGCGCCGCCGCAACAGTCTTGCGACAACGCAACAGCTCGCGCGCATCGAGTCTCGCGTGTTGTGAGGCGCTGTTGCCCGCTCGTCAGGCCGCTTGCGCTTCCAGCACTGCAGTTGCGGCAGCGTCGTTGAACTCGCCTTCCCAACGCGCCATCACGACGGTGGCGAGGCAGTTGCCGACCAGATTCACGCTCGTGCGCGCCATGTCCATCACGGCGTCAACGCCGAGGATCAGTGCCACGCCCTCGAGCGGAAGACCAAACTGAGTCAGCGCTCCGGACAGAATGACAAGCGAAGCACGCGGCACTGCGGCGACGCCCTTCGATGTCAGCATCAACGTCAGCATCATCAGCAGCTGCGTGCCGATCGGCATGTCGATGTTTGCCGCCTGTGCCACAAAGATGCTCGCCACCGCGAGGTACAGTGTGCTGCCATCGAGATTGAAGCTGTAGCCCGTCGGCATCACGAATGCGACAATGCGCTTCGGGACACCCAGCTTCTCCATCGCCTGCATCGCGGTCGGCAGCGCCGCCTCTGAACTGGCGGTCGAGAATGCAAGCAGTGCTGATGAGCGTACCTGTTTCACGAATGCAGCCAGCGGCACCCTGGCCAGCAACGCCACCGGTATCAGCACCACGCAGATGAACACTGCCAGCGCCCCGTACAGCGTCAGCACCAGCTTCAGCAGGGTCAGCAAAACCGGCAGCCCCGATTTGCCAACAGTAGCCGCTATGGCTCCGGCAATGCCGATTGGCGCAAAGCTCATCACCATCGCCACAAACTTGAACATCACCTGACTCAGCGACTCGCAGAAATCAAGCATCACCTGGCGCGGATGACCGGGCACCTTGGCGAGTGCGATTCCGAACAGCACGCTGAAGAAGACGATCTGCAACACTTCATTCTTTGCGGCTGCCTCGAAGAAACTCTGTGGCACGGTGTGTTCCAGCACACCAGCGAGCGTCGGCGTGCTGCTGCTGAGATCCTTCACATCCGACACACTGGCCGTGGCGAGCGAAACGCCCTGCCCCGGCTTGATGAGATTCACCGCCAGTAAGCCGACCGCCAGCGCCAGCGTCGTCACCAGCTCGAAATAAATGATCGAGCGCAGCGCCAGCCGCCCGACCTTTTTCATGTCGTCGCCATGGCCCGCAATGCCGATCACCAGTGTGCTGAACAGCAGCGGCACGATGATCGACTTGATCATGCGCAGGAAGATCGTGGACAGCAGTTTCAGGCTCTGGCCAAACTCCGGAAACTGCCATCCGATCAGCGTGCCAACGATCATCGCAACGATGATCCACTGCGTGATCGAGAGTTTCTTCAGCATCGACATGCGGAGTCCGTCAGAGTGATCAGTGGCCGGGGCCTTCGAGTTCCGGCACCGCGTCGATAGCGCGACCGGTGCGGAGCACGGAATGCTTATATCCGTAGAGGAAGTAGAGTGCGAGTCCGATCACCAGCCAGATCCCGAACGCTATCCACGCACTGGACGGAAGTCCGCGCATGACGTAGAGACACGCCAGTGCTCCCCCGCCTGCGACCGGCTTTACGAATGGCACCCGGAACGGCCGATGTCGATCGGGATCGCTGCGACGCAGCACCAGCACGCCGATGCACACCAGCATGAACGCCGCCAGCGTTCCGATATTCGTCAGGTCGTATGTCGCCGCATCATCGGCAATCAAGGCGGCACTCGCCACGCACACACCGGTGATGATTGTCGTGACGTGCGGTGTCTTGTACTTCGGATGAATTTTCGCCGCAAACTTCGGCAGCAGGCCGTCACGTGCCATCGCGTAGAAGATGCGCGGCTGACCGTACTGAAAGACGAGCAGAACCGCCGCCATCGACACCACCGCACCTGCCGAAACAATCCAGCTGACCGTCGTCAGCCCGGCCAGCGTCAGCGCTTTGGCCAGCGGATCGGCGCCCAGGAGCTGATCGTACTTCACCATACCGGTCGCCACCGCGCCGACGATCACATAAATCAGGGTGCACACACCGAGTCCGATCAGAATTCCGCGCGGAAGCGTGCGCTGCGGATCGATTGTTTCCTCGCCGGCAGTGCTTACCGCATCGAAGCCGATGTACGCAAAGAACACGATCGCGGCGCCCTGATGAATACCGCGCCAGCCATTCGGAGCAAAGGGATGATAATTCGCAGGGTCGATGTGCATGCCGCCAACCACCACGAACAGCAGCAGAACCAGCAGCTTGATGCCAACCATGATCGCGTTCGCCCGCGCGCTTTCTTTCACACCGATGCAGAGCAGCCAGGTGATGGCGGCCACAATCAGAAATGCCGGAACGTTGATCAGCACCGGGATGCCAGCGACGTGCGGCGCATCGACAATGACTTGCTGCACTGCCGGTACGGTACTCTTCATGGCCTGGAAGTACCCGTGCGTCAGCCAGCCAGGCAGGTGTATCCCAAAGCCGCTTAATAACGAATCGAAGTAGCCGCTCCAGGCGATCGCCACCGCCACATTGCCGACGGCGTATTCGAGGATCAGGTCCCAGCCGATGATCCATGCCACGAACTCGCCCAGCGTGGCGTAGGTGTAGGCATATGCACTGCCGGCCGCCGGAATCATTGCCGCGAGTTCGGCGTAACAAAGTCCGCACAGGCCGCAGACGACGCCCAGCAGCAGGAAGCTGATCACGAGCGCCGGTCCGGCGCCGAAGCGAACAATCGTGCCGTCTTTCAGCGTCTCGCCCGCCGCCGCTGTGCCGAGCGATGCGAAGATACCGGCGCCGATCACCGCCCCGATGGACAGCAGCACGAGGTCGGTGACCCCGAGCGTGCGCTCCATGCCCGATCCCTCATGCGAACTCGAGATCGGCTTCCGCTGGAAGAGTGACATGCGCTCGCGGCAGGACGTGACAGCCGGCGCGTCGGGGCGACGCACCGGCGACGTACGCGTTCGATCAGATGAAGAGTGGCGCCATGACGAGGGTAATGGTGCTGAGAAGCTTGATCAGCACGTGCAGCGACGGTCCGGCGGTGTCCTTGAACGGATCACCGACCGTGTCGCCCACCACCGCGGCTTTGTGCGTGTCGCTCTTCTTGCCGCCGTACACGCCAGTCTCGATGTACTTCTTCGCGTTGTCCCACGCGCCGCCGGCGTTGTTGAGGAAGCCGGCCATCAGAATACCGACCACGGTCGCAATCATCAGGAAGCCCGCCACGGCTTCGGCGCCGAGGCGCTCGCCCGGCTGACCGAGCGCCTTGAACAACACGCCGACAATGATCGGAAAACTGACCACCAGCGCGCCAGGCAGCACCATTGCGCGCAGGGCGCCCTTGGTCACAATGTCCACGCAGGCCGCGTAGTCCGGCTTGTCGGTACCCAGCATGATGCCCGGCTTTTCCCTGAACTGCCGGCGCACTTCGGTGATCACCGACTGCGCTGCGGTGGACACGGCCTTCATCGCCAGCGATGAGAACCAGAACACCAGCATGCCGCCAAGCAACGCCGCCACGAACACCTGCGGCTTCGACAGATCGACGTTGAGCGGTGAGCCGGTCATGTTCTTCACTTCATCCAGATAGGCCGAGAACAAAAGGAACGCGGCCAGTGCCGCTGATCCAATTGCGTAGCCCTTCGTGAGCGCCTTCGTGGTATTGCCCACCGCATCCAGTCGATCGGTCTTGTCGCGGATCGAAGCCGGCTGCTGCGACATTTCAACGATGCCGCCGGCGTTGTCGGTGATCGGTCCGAACACGTCCATCGCCAGGATATAGCCGGCGGTGCCGAGCATGCCCATCGTTGCGACAGCCGTGCCGAACAGACCACCGACTGCAACACCATGTTCCATCAGCCCGCTGCTGCGACCAATCATGAAGCTCGACAGCAGCGCGATGCCGATCGTGATCACCGGCAACACCGTCGATTCCATACCGACCGCGAGACCCATAATGATGTTCGTTGCCGGACCGGTCTGGCTCGCGTCCGCGATCGACAACACGGGGCGATAGCGGTACTCGGTGTAGTACTGCGTAATGAATACGAACGCGATCGACGTCACGATGCCGATCACGCCGCAATAGAAAAAGCTCATCCAGGCGTCAGGCGCTTCCGGCGTCACGAGCAGGAGCTTGCAGGCGAAGAAGAACATCACCGCCACCAGCGCGGCCGTAATGTAGTACCCGCGATTCAGCGCTGCCATCGGATCGGCATCTTCCTTCGTGCTCACCGTCATCACCCCGATGATCGAGCAGAGCAGACCGAGTGCGCCGATCACCAGCGGGAACAGAATTCCGTTGATGCCAAAGAACTTGAACAGCGCGACACCGAGAATCATGGCGCCGATGTTTTCCGCGGCGGTGCTCTCGAACAGGTCAGCACCACGGCCGGCGCAGTCACCGACGTTGTCACCAACCAGGTCCGCAATCACAGCGGGGTTGCGCGGATCGTCTTCCGGAATGCCGGCTTCAACCTTGCCCACGAGGTCAGCACCGACGTCGGCCGCCTTGGTGTAGATGCCGCCACCGAGCTGCGCGAACAGTGCGACGAAGCTGGCACCGAATCCGTAGCCGACGATCAGAAACGGAATTTTCGGTGCCCACTGCTCCGCGCTCACTCCGGCCGGGGCAAGCAGCGTGATGATCGCGAACAGTCCACCGACACCGAGCAGCGACATTGACACCGTGAACAGGCCCGACACGGCGCCACCACGCAACGCGGTCTGCAGCGCATCGTTGAGCGACTGCATTGCCGCACTGGCGACGCGGATGTTGGTACGAATCGACACCCACATGCCCATGTAGCCGGCGATGCCGGAACTCAGTGCACCGAGGAAAAACGACAGTGTCACAAACAGCGCCAGCACCTTCGGATCGGCGACTGGATCTGTTGGCGTCGTTGCGCGGAGCAGGCCATAGCCCACGAACAGCAGCGCCGCGACCGCGAACGCGAGAGTCAGGATTGTCTTGTTTTGTCGCGCGAGATATGCCTCAGCGCCTTCCTGAATTGCGTCGGATATCGCCCGCATGGCGTCGGTTCCAGTGCCTCGCGCAAGCACCCAGCGCGCAAGGAACCCGGCGAACACCAGGGCGAATACACTGCCTCCGATGATGATGCCGAGCAGAGATGACTGCGATGCGTTCATGACAGATTCTGAGTTTGAGGAAGAGTCAGGCTGCGGACGTCTGACCGCGACGCGTCAGCAGATACACCGGCAGGCCGAGCAACACGAGGACCAGGCCTGACACCGCCTGAGCACGCGTCTTATCTGATAGCAGGAGGATCACAGCGACGCTGATACAGGCTGCGATGTAGAGCGCCGGAAGCACCGGGTACGCCAGGGCCTTGTACGGCCGCTCCGCATCCGGCCGCGAGCGCCGGAGCATGAACAGCCCAATCGTCGTGAGCGCGTAAAACCCCAGCTCGGCGAACACGACGTAGTCCAGCAGCTGCCCGTAGGTGCCACTGAGGCAGAGCAGTGACGTCCACGCACTCTGCAGCAACATCGCGCGCGCCGGAACGCCGTTCGCATTCAGCGTGCCGGCGCCCTTGAAGAACGCACCACTTTTCGACATCGCGTAGAAGACGCGCGAGCCCGCGAGAATCAGTCCATTGTTGCAGCCGAACGTCGAAATCAGGATCAGGCTCGCCATGACTGTTCCGGCGCTCGCACCGAAAATCATTTCCGCCGCGGCCACACCAACGCGATCCTGCGTCGCATGCGCAATGCCGCGCGAAAGTACGGTGGCGCCGTCGGCACTGCCACCGATCGGCAGCACCAGCAGATACGCCACGTTGCACAGCACGTACAGCAACGTCACCATGCCGGTGCCAATCAGCAGTGCGCGCGGCAGGTTGCGCTTGGGCTCCTGCACTTCACTGGCCGCCGACGTCACACCGAGCCACGCGGTACTCGAGAAGAGCGAGCCCACCAGCGCCGCTCCGAACGTGACCACGAACGCCGACGTGAGCGGCACATGCCCGAAAAAATTCCCGTTCGAAAAATTCGCCGTGATCGCGTCGGTGTTCCGCCCGACCAGCACACCGAGAACGATCAGCATCGCGAGACCAAGCGCCTTGGCTGCCGTCAGCAGCGTCTGCACGGTCTTGCCTTGTCTGACGCCGCGCAGATTGATCCACGTCAGCACCCAGAGACTGAGCAGCGCAACAAGGCGTTGTGGCGACAGGCCAAGCTGAATTGCCGTACCTGAAGCTTTGCAGCCGAGCGACTCGACGCAGAGGTCAGCCTGCGGAAACCAGTTGAAGCGTTCCGGAGTTATTGAAGGCCAGAGCACACCGAGAAATCGACCGAATGCCACGGCGACTGCGGCAATCGTGCCCGTCTGAATAACGACAAAAAGCGTCCAGCCAAACAAAAAGCCCATCAAGGGGCCCATGGCTTCTTTCAGAAACACGTACTGGCCGCCGGCGCGCGGGAACATCGCGGCCAACTCGGCCAGAGAGAGCGCACCGGCGAGTGTGATCGCACCGGTCAGCAACCACGCCATCAGCAACCAGAATGGCGACGTGACTGCGCGCGCGATATCCGCTGAAACAATGAAGATGCCCGAGCCGATCATGGAGCCGGCCACCAGCATGGCGGCGTCCGTCAGCGTCAACGCGGCAATGAAGCCTGGGGCGGTCGATGTGTTGCCGCCGGATTGATGTGCACTCGATGCGACCGCGTTGGTCTCGCGGGGCTGGGGCATTCGGGCTGGGCGAGAGGATCGCGTGCTTGAGCACCCGTGCCGGGACGGATGACAGAATGCGGCAAACTACGCACGGGATCGGCGCTTAACCAGTTGTCACTGCGGCAAATAGCGCAACTCGGCTGGCCGACGTAACGCTCCGTCGACGAGCCGAAATTCAGGGCTGGGCGCGGCCCGGCCTACATCAGAATTTCGTAGCGGTAGGTGAATCGTACCGGCTGGCCATTGGCCCGCACCGCGGGTCGAAAGCGCTGTTCCTTCAGGCTCGCGATGAACTGATCGTCATAACCGCCATCGCCTGATCGCGGCGAGAATTCCGCCGCCTGCACGTTCCCTGTTTCGTCCACGTCGAGCTCGATCATGATCGTCTTGCCGCGCAGACGCCGCGGCGTGCCATTCGGCGGCACGAAGAGCGCTCGCGGCGTCGGCGGGTACACGGTCGCGTTCCCGCCACCGCTGCCCGGTCCGAGGTTTGAACCGGTTCCGGTTCCGATACCGGAGCCATTGCCACCGCCTGATCCGGGGCCGTTGCCGGGCCCGGGATCGGTGCCGGCCCCAGCGCCTGCACCAGTACCGGGCGCCGGCACCACCGGCGCCGCAGGTGCCGCTGTCTGTGGAGCGTCGGGCTGCGTGACTGGCGGCGTTGGCTCGGTCTTCGGGGGCTCGACAACCGGCTTCGTCTCGACCGGCGGCACCGGCGTCATAGTTGGCAGGATGCTCGGCGTGCTCTTCACCGGCGGCGGTGCCATCTGGAAGCGCTGAATACGCTCAGGAATCAGACGGCTGCCGCCGCTCCCACCACCGCCGCCACCGGCCGCTCCCGGCCCGCCTGCCCCATCGGTGAGCGCCGCAGTGATTTCGCGATGGAAGAATGCAGGCAACAGGAGCAGTACTATCACGAGAATGTGTGACAACACCGATATAATAGCGGCGCGGCGCGGATTTTCATGTAGCGCACCAACCGGCACGCCGATGAGCGGCCGCAGCGGCGGCCGGACGCCGGCGTGTCGCGGCGTGATGTCAGCTGATTCAGGAAGGCTGCTGTCGTGCATCGGAGGGATCGAAGGGAATCTTGCGCTCGTATTCTACGCCCGACCGGGGCGGAAAGGTTCGTCGGTATCAACGCCAGTGGGCGGCCGGACCAATGTGCGGTCGCCCACAGCAACTGCGTCTTTGCCCCACGCCGCGAGCAACGGAGCAGTCGCGGGCCTGTGGC
>JANMWU010000394.1:0-4769 GCA_031380785.1 Gemmatimonadaceae bacterium | reverse complement strand
GCGCGCAGAAATATCTGTTCCACTACGGCGGAGCGCGCTCGGCCGCTGCGCGAGTAGCGTTCAGCTTCGAGCTGGCGCCCGGCGCGAGCACTGTCGTTCATGCAAAATTCATATTGCCTCGATGCTGCTGCGTCGTTTGCTCCGTGTTGCCCTCGTCGTACTGCTCGCGATCCTCGGATGTCCACTGCCGGTGAGTGGCGCGTCGCGCCGTGCGAGGAGCGTCGACCCGTTCGACCGCTGTCTGCTCCGCTTGCGCGTTTCGCGGCGTGGTCGGCGCATCACGCCCGCCACCTGGACCGCGCTGCATGGCGTACGCCCTGACAGCGGTGTACTCGCGCAACTCGACGCGCAGCCGGAGTTCACGCTGCCGGTGTGGGACTACGTGGCGGTGATGGCAGACGACGAACGTGTGCATGATGGTCTTCACCAGCTCGCGACGCATCGCGTGATCTTTGACAGCGTGGCGCGCCGGTTCCACGTCGATGCAGAAACGGTGGCAGCGGTGTGGGGCATTAAAAGCAACTTCGGGCGCGGCATGGGTACGCTGCCGGTGCTTCGGTCATTGGCCACGCTCAGCTGCGCCGGCCGTCGGCAGAAATACTTTCGCGGCGAACTGATTTCCGCACTGCAGATCGTGCAGGCGGGGCACATCGCGCCGGCGCGCTTCCTTGGCTCGTGGGCCGGTGCATTCGGGCAGACGCAATTCATGCCCGGCGTGTTCTGGTGGCGCGCCGTGGACTACGATGGCGACGGCAGGCGCGATCTGATGGACAACACTGGCGATGCACTGGCGTCGACCGCGAACTATCTGCATCAGGCGGGATGGGTGGCAGGAATGCCCTGGGGAATCGAAGTGAGGATTCCCGACGGCGACAGCGCTGCCGCTTTCACGCATGGTGAAGGGCGACGCGTCCGCAGGCCTTTGCGGGAATGGATGGCCCGCGGTGTGACGCGTGTGACGGGCGCGCCGCTCGCCGCCACGACGAGTGATTCTGCGCTGCAGGCCGGCTTCTTTGCGCCGGCCGGTGCCGGCGGCCCAGCTTTCCTCGTGACATCAAACTTCAGCGCGATTTTCAGCTACAACGCCGCCGAAAGTTATGCGCTGGCCATCGCGCATCTTTCGGATCGGTTGCGCGGTGGCGGCGCGTTCCAGCGACCGTGGCCAACCGACGATCCGGGGCTGTCACGCGCGGACCGCCGCGAGCTCCAGACGCTGCTGATCGGCCGCGGATACGCCATCGGCAGGATTGACGGCCTGCTGGCGCCGGTCACGCGGGCGGCGGTGCGAACGGAGCAGGAACGTCTCGGCCAGCCGGCCACGGGGCGACCGGGTCAGCGCCTGCTGGCGGCGCTGCGCGCGAAATGAAATCGTTCGTGTGCCAGCGTGCGCGAAACCCAACGTCGCAGGGGTCCGTCGTGTACGGGAGTTGAGTCTGTCAGTGCAGTGCTGTCAGCATCGCGCGCCGCATTCGAAGTACGCCCGGCGGGCCTCGCGCTCCCACCACAGGAGTCAAGCATGAAGTCGTTACGTCAGAGTGCGCCGCTCATCACCGCGATGATGCTCTTTGCCGTCGCCGGATGCGCCGGCAAGAAAGCTGACCCGTCGCCGGCACCACAGGCCTCGTCGCCAGTCGCGTCGGTGGCCCCGACGCCTCCCGCTGCCACCGGCGCGCCGGCTGGTCCGGGCACAGTCGTGCCGGCCGGTGGACCAAGCATCGCGCTGCCGAAGCCCGCGAAGATTCGCGTCGATCAACATCTCATCACGCGCGATGCAATACTCAGCACGCAGTACACGAATCTGTTTGACGTGATTCAGGCACTTCGCAGCAACTGGCTTCGCATCAAGGCGCCGGACAGCTTCGGCAAGTCGTCGGCGCTGCAGGTATATCTGGACACACAGCGCCTCAGTGGCGTGGACGAGCTGCGGCAGATGGCGCCCACCAACATCGAGTCGATCCGCTACTACGATGCGGTGGAAGCGTCAGCGCGGTGGGGAATGGATCATGGTGCCGGTGCGATCTATATCCTGACGGCAAAGCGCTGATTTTTGCGCAGCAAAATTGAACAGAGGCCGGTTGCGCTACGTGCGCGACCGGCCTCTGTTCATCAGCGTCGCACTACCGAGTCGTAGCCCGGGCCGGTCGCCGTCAGGTTCCCCCAGCCGTCGGGTTTCTGGCGATGCCGTCACGGACCAGATTCGCCAGCAGCACATCCACGATCGACCCGCTGGTACCGCCCGCGCCGTTTCCGACCAGAATGTCCGGCACCAGCTTGATCTTGTTGGCGGCCAGCGCCCGACCGATCTCGATCATGGCGTAATTCGCCTGCCCGACGGCTTCGGTCTTCTTCTGAATGACTTCGGCCTCGGCGTTGCCAACCGCCAGCGTCTGCAGCGCCTGCGCGTCGCCAACCATCCTCAGCACCGTCGCATCCGCTTCGGCGTTCAGCGTCTTCGCCCGCGCATCGCCCTCGGCATTCAGCGTGCGTGCTTTGGCATCGCCTTCGGCGTTGAGCGTCTTGGCCCTCAGATCGCCCTCGGCCTTCTTGACGGAGGCCTGCGCGGCGAATTCTGCAATCGTTACGCTGCGCTCCGCATCGACCACGCGCGCCTGCGTATCCGCCAGAGCGCGCGACTGCTGCAATTCCTTGCGCGTGTCCTCCGCCATCCGTTCGGTGTCGTACGTGATCTTCTGCTGCTCGGCAAGCTTGCGATCGGTGAGCGTCTTCATCAGATCGGCCGGCGGCGTGATGTCACCGATGAGCGTATCCACCGCGCCGACATTGTATTCCTGCAGTGCGGCGCCGATGCGGTCCTTGGCATCAGTCTGCCGCTGCTGTCGTCCGATGAGAAAATCGATCACATCAGAGCCCTGCGCGGCGTTACGGAAGTAGTTGCCGATGGTCGGCTCGAGCACCTGCGTGACGAGGTTAATCATGTTGCCGAATCGCGCGATCACCTTCGGCGCATCGGTGCGCGGAATGTGAATGATCTGACTCACGTCGAGGTTGAATGTGAAGCCATCCGACGAGCGGACAGTGATCGTCGACAGATTCTTATCGAGATTGTGCGACTCGGTTTTTCCGGTAGCCCAGTTGAGCACCACATTGGCGGTCGGCACGATCTCGACTTTCAGCGTGTACGGATTGATTGGATACTTACCCGGATCAAGCGGCTCGACCCACACCCCTTTCTGTCCGCGCTTCACCAGGTTGCCGTGCTTGAAACTTTCGCCGGTGACATCGACACCTGCTTCACCGACGTACGAAATCACGACGCCGACGTTCGCGATCGGCACCGTCGTCATCTCCTTGATCTCGACGGTGGCGAAGCGCGGATTGATGAAGTAGCGGCCGGCCAGAATGACCTGTTCCTGCAGGCCCTTGAAGCCGCCGCTGTCAACAAACGTCTGCCCGTCCTGAAAAGCATTGTGGCCGGCCACTTCGTTGCCGGCGATTTCACCGGTGCGGAGCGGCTGTCCTTCGCGTGTGGTCACGATGCCGACCATGTTGTCTTCGATTTCCGTAACGGCTTCCGGCACCACCGTGAACAGGGCGGTGTTGATGCGGTACGTGCCCGGCGGGATGATGGTGAGCTGCGGACCGCGCTCGCCGCGATGCTCGAGAAATGCGCGCGCATTCTGAAACGAGTCGCATTCGACGTGACGCGCGAGCACGCGTCCGGCCGAGAGCGGGATGCCATCGCGGGCCTCGACGATGCCGATCGATCCTTCCTCGATGGTGATGAACGGGCGCAGCTGGACGTCGTATTGCCACGGCCAGTAGCCGAACTTGATGCCGGGAGCCAAGGTATCCGCCTGAATGCCAGCCTCGCCCTTGAGCGCGACGAGTCGACCATCCGGCAGCGATTTATCCGCGCCGAACAGCTTCCACTTCTTGTTTACGATTCCGACCGCATCCTGGCGGACGACGACGATGCCGAAGAGTCGGAAGGTGATGCGATAGGCCACGAAGAACACCAGCACTGGGATGACCCACCAGTACGTGAGCAGCGAGGCCGGGGTGGATGGCACAAAAACTCCTGATCAGAGATCTCCGCGCGCGCAGCGGCTGGCGTGAGTACGCCCGGTGGCGGCGGGACGGTTGAACCGAGCCCGTGCGTGAAAATTATAGCAGTTGGCGCCTAACTGCGGGGCGGCGCTGATGCTGAGCTCGCTCTGAGACTGCGTCCGGCGCTGGTGCGACGGTGTGCGATCGTCGAGCTTGAACCAGCTGTGGCGTCCGCACCCGAGCTGTTTCCGCGCCGCCACCGAGCATCCTCACACATCGGAGTTCTCCCGTGCCGGCAGTCTTCCGTCTGTTCGCGTTCGCGTCGCCCGTCGCGCTCCTGCTGCTCTCTGGCTGTGGTTCAAAACCGGCGGGCCCTGCGGCCGCTGGTGCACCGGAACCTGTTGCGGCCAGCGCCGTGCGTGCACCGCGACAGGACCAGCAGCTGATCACGCGCGACGTGATTGCGGGCACGCAGTACACGAATCTTTTCGACGTGATTCAGGCACTGCGCAGCAACTGGTTGCGGGTCAAGAACAGCGGTGATTTCGGCAAGGCCGATCTGTTGCAGGTGTACCTCGACAATCAACGCATTGGTGGCGTGGAAGAGCTTCGCAATATCCCGCCGCTGAGTGTGCTGTCGGTTCGATACTTCGATCCGATCGCCGCGTCGGCGCGCTGGGGCATGAATCACAACGGCGGCGCCATTTACGTTTTGACGTCGAAGAAGTAACGTCGACTGGTACCAGTGGCCGGGAACCGAA
>JANMWU010000316.1:0-4208 GCA_031380785.1 Gemmatimonadaceae bacterium | reverse complement strand
GGCAGCCGGCCTGGCTGGCATTGCGACGCAGGCCGATGCGCGAGAGCCGGTGGACACGAACATTTTCGAGATGAGTCATCGCGAGAAGCGGCGCCTGCGCATCGATGATCTTCCGCGCGATCTGAACGAAGCGTGCAATGAGCTCGAGAAAGATGATGTGATCCGGGATGCGCTGGGCGAGCACATCTTCGAGCATTTTCTGGCAGCGAAGCGGGCTGAGTGGGCAGAGTATTCGAGCGCGATACATCCATGGGAGGTGGAGCGGTATCTGATGAAGTATTGATGGTGCCGTGCGGTCCTGACGGTGCCGTTTCGGCCGCCCAGTGTGCGAACTTTCAAATCACGCCGCTGGCGTAAATCGCGCCGGCTGCCGTACCCGATCCGGGCCAGAATGTCGATCACTCCCGAAACGCCGTCAGACAGTTCGCAGATCCGCTCCGTACTGCCACCACTGTTCCTGATCCAGTTCTTCAGCTGGAGTGGCCTGTTCGCACTCTGGATCTATTCCGTGCCGGTAGTGACGCGCTTTGTATTCGCGGCGGAATCGTACGACAGCGAGGCGTATCGTTCCGGATTGTTCTGGGTCAGTCTGGCCTTTGCGTTTTATGCAGTGCTGGGAACCTCGCTGGCGTTTGCGCTGCCGTGGTTGGTGGCGCGGCTCGGACATGGTCGTGTGCACGGTATTGCGCTGCTGATCGGAGGCGCCGGCATCGCGAGTCTGTCGCTCATTTCGAGTCCGCTGCTGCTGCTGCCGGCCTTCACGGCGATCGGGATAGGCTGGAGCAGCATCGGCAACATTCCGTACAGCATAGTGAGCGAATCCGCACCGCCGGAACGGATCTCGCATTACATGCGCCTGTTCGGCTTCTCGACCGTCATTCCGCAGACGACTGCGACCTTTGCCCTGGCATTCGCCACGCAGCACTGGTTTGGGCAGGCGACGAATCGCGTGATGGCGCTCGGTGGCGCCTCGATGATGCTGGCGGGACTGCTGACGCTGCTGTTGCGACACCGCTTTGACATGACGACTTCATGATGCTGTAACGCCATTGCGAATATGACGCACACGTCACCGATGCTTAATCGATCGGCAATGATAGGACGTATCTGCTCCTAATGCACGACGGCGAGAATGGGTGGGTCAAGGCGTACCACACCCACGCAAAGGAGACGGTGCAATGCTCGATCAGCTGCTGGAAACGAAGCAGGCGAGGCAACGGAAGCCACTCGGCACGCTGGTGTCAGTGATCCTGCATGTGGTGGTGATTGCTGCGGTGGCTCGCATGAGCGCGCGGGCGGCGATAGCGCTGCCAACGCCGACGGAAGCTGTGGTCCGTTTTCAGCCCGCTACCAAGCCAGCAGAGTCAGAGGTTCGTCGGCATGCCGAGCGTTCGTCCGCTCAAGCGCCATCGACATTTCCGCACCCACGCTTCCTGCCGCCGCTGGATATTCCTGTCGACATACCTCCAGTCAACACAAACACGGCGCCAATCACGGATCGCGACTTCAGCACAGCCAGCGTTACACGCAGAAATGCGGATGGCGTGCCCAGTGAAGACGCGCTGATACCCGACGGGCAGAGCTATCTCGACGTTCAGGTCGACAAGGCAGCGGCGTCGATTCCCGGCACGCCGCAGCCGTTGTATCCCGAAATGCTCAAAAGCGCGGGTGTCGAGGGCGAGGCACTGGTGCAATTCGTCGTGGATACAACCGGCCGAGCTGAGCCTGGTTCGTTCAAAGTCCTGCGGGCCACGCACGACGCGTTTGCCGAGGCTGTGCGTACCACGCTGCCTCGGATGCGCTTCCTGCCCGCCGAGCTTCACGGTCAGAGGGTACGGATGCTCGTGCAGCAGCCATTCGCATTCGCGCTGAGCAAGTAGCGCAGGACATGCGCGCCGAAACCTGAGGGGAGCGGGGGTCGTACTGAATCCGTCGCTCCCTGCCTGTGGAGGCACCCTATGCGCCGTTCCGCCCTGTTCGCCGTCGCCCTGCTGACGGCTGCACCTGCTCTCTCCGCCCAGCAGCGTGCCGCTGCGATCGCCGAACCGCTCGCGCCGCGGGCAATGCCGGCCGGCCGCTACGAGTTCACCGGCACCGACGACGACGGTGATGTGACGGCCGGCGCGGTGGCGTGGACCGGCTCCGTCATGCGCATCGACCTGGATCGGAGTCGCAAGCGCTCGCACCATGGCAACGTCGCGGTGAACGTGAGCAACAATCGGCGCGGTGAATACATGCTGGTAGATTTCGCAACGAACACTGTGCGAAACGTGAAACCCGAAGAGCACGAGATCAGCGAAATGCCGCTGGCGACCTTTGAGCAGATCATCGGCAAGGCCCTCGGCATGGTGGGCAGCGTGGTGCAGATGCAGGTGCGCGACGCCGGCATCATCGCCAAGGAAGTTGGCCCCGGTGGCCGGGTGGCCGGTGTCGCAACGGAGCAGTTCCGCGTGATCGAGGAGTACAACGTGCGCATCGGTGTCTTCGGCATGAACGCGGACGAGAAGCATCACCGCGTGGTGACCGACTACTGGGTGCCGACACAGGCGGCCATGCCACGCAATCCGATGTTCGAGTTGCTGATGCGCAGCGCGTCAGCGGTGGCGCAGCAGGATGCCACGCATCAGGCAAACGTCGGTCGCGCACGTTCGGCGTTGTTCAGTGGCTCGCCGGTGAAGGCCGTGGTAACTGTGACCGAGACCGGCGAAGAAACCAAGCGCTCGTCGGTGGAAATCACGTCGCTCTCTGCTGCAGCGCCGGATGCGGCGATGTTCGTACTTCCCTCCGGCTACCGCGTGAAGAAGAACGATCTGAACTTTTCGCTCTGAGTCGCTGGACGTCAGATAGCAACTGCGAGCAGATGACCATGCAGAAGTCGTTCGACGGGAACGGTGAGATCACTGACCATCACGCTGCATCGGATGTTGCACAGCGCGGTGTAACGCGCCGTGCGATGCTGCGCACGGGATTTCTGGCGGCGGGCGCCCTGATGGCGCAGCGACTGTTTGGGCAAAGCGCCGGTGGCGCTCCGCCGGGCGCGCTGGTGATCCGGAATGCGCGGCCACTCGATGCGGAGGCGTCGATCGTCACATTGCGCGACGCGGTAACGGCTACGGACGCGTTTTTTGTGCGCAGTCACTTCGGCCCGCCGACGGATTGGCCTGTGGCGTGGCAGCTCGTGATCGACGGCGAGGTGGAGACGCCGCTGACGCTGACGTTGCGTGATCTGCATGCCGCAGCGCGCGTCACACGTACGGTGACGCTGGAATGCGCGGGGAACGGTCGCGCGCTGTTTGCATTGCCGAGCAGTTCCGGCGTGCAGTGGGAACGTGGCGCCGTGAGCACGGCTACGTGGACTGGTGTTCCGTTGCACACGCTCCTGCAGCGCGCCGGCGTGAAGACGTCGGCACAGCATCTGTGGATGGAAGGAATGGATCGGGCGCCGTTGCCGAACGCACCGAGATTTCTGCGCAGCATTCCGCGCGCGCTGGCTGACTCTGACGCACTGGTGGCGTACGAAATGAACGGTGCCCCGATTCCGCTGCTGCACGGCGGACCGGTGCGATTGATCGTGCCGGGATGGTTCGGCATGGCGTCCACAAAGTGGCTGACGCACGTTCACGCGCGCACGACCGAATCGGACAATCACTTCATGGCACGCGGCTATCGCTACGCGGATGGCAGCGCGGTGACGACGATCCGCACCAAGTCGGTCATCACCATGCCGCTCAGCGGCGATCGACTTCCAGCCGGACGCGTGACGGTTCGCGGTCAGGCGTGGACTTCGATCGAGAGCGGCGGGATTCGCGGCGTGGAGGTGTCAGCTGACGGTGGAGCGACGTGGACACCGGGCACGCTGCTCGGTGACGCCCATGCCGGCGCGTGGCGCGGGTGGGAGGCGGCAGTGACGCTCGCGCCCGGCGCGGCGACGCTGCTGGCACGCGCCACCGACAACACGGGCGGTGTGCAACCGATGCAGGCCGCGGCCAACGCGGGTGGCTACGGTAACAATTCGATTCATCAGGTGCCGGTGCATGTCGGGTAGCGCATTGCTTTCGACCGACGTTTTTCGCGCACTGTCACGCAGCATGGCGGTGGTGCTGATCGCCACAGCCTGTGCGAAGCGCGCGGCAATGCCGGCCGGTGCGAGCGTGCCGCTACCCTCCGCCGAGCTGACGCGGGAGATTGGCGTTGCCGAGGGAGCGTCG
>JANMWU010000296.1:0-5830 GCA_031380785.1 Gemmatimonadaceae bacterium | reverse complement strand
CGAATTGGTCGAAGTCGAGATCCGACGTGAGGTCGGCGCCGATGACTTTAATCAGGCTCGCGCGATTCATGATCCGCTCGCGCGCGATGAAAACGCGCGACGTACCTGGAGCCGTCAGCTCACGCTCAACCTCATACCCATCACCCAGCGACGCCTGGAGCTGGGCGATGATATCGGCGGCAGCGCGCGGCGGCTGGATGTGAGCGGTTGGCACGATTCAATGACGCCTCTTTGGTCGCCGCGCAACTCAACGTATTCCGAACTGGTCAGTATCCGGCGGCCAAGCCGCGACCGCGTGGCTCGGTGACACCGCTCCAGTGACCGCCTTCCCAATGGATACTCTGCACGTTTGCGAGAAAACCCCACGGTGACCGCTTCACCGCGTGTCCGAGCGGCTTCATGAATGCGACCGCGCTATCAGCCCACGCGCCCGCCTCGACCACCAGTGAGTCGGGAACGTCCTGATGGTGGAACTGTGGTGCCGCCATGGCTTCGGCGAGTGTGCGGTGATAGTCGAACAGGCTGACGATCTGGTGCGCGACCGCGGTGATGATGTACGCGCCACCGGCAGCGCCGGTGACCAGCACAACGCGATTCGTGGAATCGAGTACGATCGTGGGCGTCATGCTCGACAACATCCGTTTGCCAGGCGCGATCGCATTGGTCGCACCCTGTGTCAATCCCATGGCATTCACCGCACCGACCTTCGCAGTGAAGTCGTCCATTTCATCGTTCAGCAGGAACTGACCGCCGGGAACAGTGAAGGCGGCGCCGTAGCTCTCATTAAGCGTGGTGGTGATGGCGACAGCGTTGCCGTGTGCGTCAACCACGGAGAAGTGCGTCGTGTGGCGAGGTTCCTTGGCCGCTGGGCTCACGGAACCACCTGACGATCGATCGCCAATTTGCGCACGCAGCGTTGCTGCGGTGTCCTTCGACATGAATGACGCGACCGGAATCGTCACGAACGCAGGGTCGCCGAGCGTGGCATTTCGTCGGGCGTACGCCCGCCGCTCGGCTTCGGCGAGCAGGTGAATCGACTGCGGTGTACGCCAGCCGAGTGCCGCGACATCGCGTCCTTCAAGTATTCCGAGAATCAGGCCCAGTGTCAGTCCGCCCGACGAAACCGGCGGCATCGATACAACATGTCGTCCGCGATAGTCGAAGGTGATCGGCGCGCGCCAGATCGGCTGATACGCCGTCAGGTCAGCAAGTGTGATGATCCCGTGATCGCGCCGCATGGCCGCGGCAATCAGCTCGGCCGTCGGGCCGGCATAGAATCCGTCGCGTCCATGTTCAGCGATGCGGCGCAGCACGGCAGCCAGTTCGGGCGCTCGCCAGGTGTCTGCGATAGCGCGAAACCGGCCGTCACGAAGGAAGAGCGCGGCACTGGCCGAGTCGCCGGAGAGTCGGTGCGCGCCCTCCTCGTCGTCGTCACTGAATGCGGAGTCGATTGGAAATCCATTCTCCGCGAGTTCAATGGCAGGCTGCACCAGTTTCGCCCACGGTATTGTGCCGTACTTGCGGTGCGCCTCGTACAGGCCGGCGACAGAGCCGGGTACGCCCGCCGCCAGCGCGCCGGTGAGCGATCGGCCGGTGACATTGTGCGCCGCGTCGAGATACATGTCGCGCGACGCAGCGTGTGGAGCAATCTCGCGAAAGTCGAGTGCGACGTTTTTGCCGTTGATGCGTGCGACCATGAATCCGCCGCCGCCAATGTTGCCGGCTGCCGGGTACGTGACCGCGAGTGTGAGCGCGACCGTGACCGCTGCGTCAACGGCGTTTCCACCGGCCCTGAGAACCGCCAGTCCGGCCCGTGTTGCGTACGGTGACGCCGACACAATCATGGCCGAGTCTCCGCTGGCGACGGTGGCCGTCCGCGGCCCGGGTGCAACGGGGATCGGCACCTGGCGGAGTGCCGCGATCTCTGCGAGCATTCCCTGCACTTGCGCCGTCACCAGAACTCGGCCCTTCTCGCGCGTCGCAAGCGTCGCGTTCCCGAAGGTGCCCGTGCGCGACCACGTTTTGCCATCGCGCACCGCAGCGGCAGAATCGCGCGTGAGTCCGCCGGCGCCCGGGTGATAATCGTCCGGAGCGAGCCGCATCTTCACGACATCGGGATGCATGTAGAGCATCATGGATGTCTCGATTTCGTCGGCATGCGTGCCGCCGGCCTGCTGGCGAACGCGGTCCTCGGCGTCCTTGCCGACTTTCAATATGTCCGTGTACACCATCACGATTCCACTCGCGGCGAGCGAATCGCGCGCGGGTGCGAGGGAGCGCAGTGTCGACACGCCGGTGTTCAGCACGTAGAAGCGGCGCGGGCCGTGACGTGCGATCGATCGCACGATGTCGACGATCATGTCACGCGCCGTCTCGAGCCTCAGCGACGTAGAGCCGGGATACTCGGTAAACGCCGGGTAGAAGCTGTAGTTGACAGTCGGATAGACGACAACGGTGGTGGCGGCAGCGACCGTCGCGCTGAAATACTCGGCCAGCAACCAGTCGTTGTTCAGCGGCAGATGCGGGCCGTGCTCCTTGGACTGAGCGCCAAGCGGAATCATCACAACCGTCGACGTGTCAAGCAGCTTCACGGCATCGGTCCAGGGCAACGACTCGATATGCACGCTCCGCGACTGCGCATCGAGCGGCGTTGCAGCGATTGCGCCGATGAGAGTCGTGGCAACGATGCCCCGGAGTGTGCGACCATTCATGGCGACGTCGCGCGCAGGTGTCGCGCGTACCAATCGAGGTAGCGCGCGAGCCGGTCTCGCACGAACGACGGCCGGGCGATACCGTGAAATTCATCGGGATACACGACGAGCCGCGTCTCGATTCCAAGCGCGCGCAGCGCCTGGTACATCTGCTCGCCGCCGGCGATCGGCACGTTGAAATCCTTCTGACCGCCCACAAACAAGGTCGGCGTGGTGATGCGGTCGGCGTGCCAGAAAGCGTACGATACCTTGTCCCAGAGCGGCTTGTTTCTCCACGGCAGTCCGAGCTCGGTTTCGTACTGGTGCGTGTATTCATCGGAGCCGAACATGGTGGTCTGCAACGCGCTTCCGGCTCCGCTGGTGGCGGCCTTGAAGCGCGTGGTGGTGGCGAGGGTGTAGTCAGTGAGTATGCCTCCGTAGCTCCAGCCGCCGATAGCGAGTCGATCGGGATCGGCGATGCCGAGTGCAATCACATGGTCGACGCCCGCCAACAGGTCCTGCACTTCCTTGTTCCCCCAGTCCGCGAAGATCGCCGTCTTCCACGCCTGTCCGCGTCCGGCACTGCCGCGATAGTTCACTGCCAGCACGACGTAGCCGGCGGCGGCGAAAAGTTGACGCTCGAACGTCGGCAACCAGACGCCGGTGTCGAACAGATGCTCGTCCTGGCCATTGGGGCCGCCGTGAATGCGCAAAACCAGCGGATACTTTCGACCTTGAACGAAGTCGGCAGGCTTTACCAGCAGTGCGTTGACCGTGAGGCCGTCGCGATTTCTGAACGAGATATCCTCGGTCGTCCCGAACTGGATGCTCGCGAACAGGCTGTCGTTGACGTGTGTCAGCGCGCGCTGAACGCCGTTCTCCAGCGCGTGCACTTCAGCACCGTCACTGGACGTGCCGTCACGCGTGACGGTGCGCCCCGACTGCGCGACGTCGAACGATGTTACGACTCGCCGCCCACCGAGCAGCCGCGTTACCGTGCCATCTGACACGTTCACAGCAGCAAGGTGGACGGCACGATCGTCGCCAAGGAGGAAACGGATGCTCTTGCCATCGGCCGCCCACGCGAGTGACGACGCATCGCGATCAAGTGACTCGGCGAGATGGCGCGGCGTACCGCCGGTTGACGGAATCACCGAGATCAGATTCTGCGAATACGCGACGAACTTTGACTCGCTGCCCTGCAAGTAGGCGATTGATGTACCGTCCGGACTCCAGGTCGGATCTGCGTCCGGGCCGGTCCAGGTGGTGAGTCGCTGTGGTGTGGCGCCTGGCACAGCATCGATTGTGAAAATGTCGGAGTTGACCGCGCGATCGGGGTCCGGCGTGCTCCGATTGCTGACAAACGCAATCCGCTTTCCGTCCGGCGACCAGCGCAGCGCCGAGTCGTCATAATCACCAGTCGTGAGCTGACTGGCCTTGCGGGACACAACGTCGATGATCCCGATGTGGTCGCGCCGCCGACCGACGTATCCCTCGTAGTCGCGCTTGAATGCATAGCGTTCAATGACGATCGGCTTCGGTGATTTGCTGCGAACGGAGTCCGGTAGCGAGTCGAGGGGATCGGCGTCGTGCGAAATGATCGCGATGCGCGTGCCGTCTGGTGACCATGCGTAATCCGACACGCCGCCTTTCACATCGCTGAGCCGCACGGCTTCGCCACCGGTGCGATCGAGCAACCAGAGCTGTCCACCCTTCGACTCATACCGCCCCGATACGAAAGACAGATATCGATTGTCGGGGCTCCAACGCGGATTCTCTTCGTCCACGGGCGAACTGGTGAGCCGGATGGTGCGATCGCCAGCCCAGTTGACCATCCACACGTCGCTGTCACGCGAGTCCCTGGCAGAATCGATTGTCGTGACGGTGTACGCAATCCAGGCGCCGTCAGGCGAGATGCGTGGTGCACCGACATCGCGCAGCCGGTACATGTCAGATGCCTGCAGTGGGCGCTTCGTCTGTGCCTGTATCACGAAAGGCAGGGCAAGAAGCGCCGCGATGATGCCGAGTCGCGTGCAGTTGCTCATGCGAGTTCGCCCGTACGGATGACCTGCTGGTACCACTTGTAGCTCAGCTTCGGTATTCGCTTCTGGGTTGGATAGTCGACGTAGACAAGTCCGAACCGCGTCGCGTATCCATCGGCCCATTCGAAATTGTCGAGCAGACTCCACGGAAAGTATCCGACGATCTTCAGGCCTTCACTTGACGCACGCTGCACCTGACGGAGATAGGCGCGCAGGTACATCACCCGATCGATATCCTGGACTTCCGCGGTCGCAGATGTGGGCCCGCTGTCAGCGCAGCCGTTCTCGGTGATGTAGATCGGAAGATCGCGCTTGCCGAGTGCGTCGCGGATCATGCGAATGCCCCAGTAGATCGACTCCGGGACGCAGTTGAGCCAAGGCGTTCCCATTTTCGGGAAACGGTCGAACATCGGCACCTCCTCAAATCCGGCGGCGTTGCCGGCCGCGCGGATGTAGGCGCCGGTGTAGCAATTGAAGCCAAGGGCATCGAGTGGCTGATGGACAATCTCCATGTCGTCGGCCTGAATGGTCGGCGCGTTTGCGCCACGCTGCTGCAGCCAGAATGGGTCGTACTGACCGGTCAGCAGCGGCACGATGATTCCACCGTTTGCGTACGTGCGCGTGAACGCCAGCCTCGTCGCCTCGATGTGCTCCGGCGTTTCAATGACAGGAATGAACGGGTTGAAATTCTCGGCGATCGCAACTGAACACGGTTTTGGTGTATTGGCGCGAATCGCCTGACATGCCTTGCCGTGTGCGAGGATCGCGTGATGACCGATCTGCAGCCGCTCCTTCTCGGTCTTGAGCGCTATGCCTGGCGCGTGCGGCGCCGGATTGCCGATACCATAGCCGACCTGCACGAACGTCAGGATTTCGTTCAGCGTCATCCAGTGTGTGATGCGATCACCAAGCCGCTTCGCCATCACGCCGGCGTATGCCGCAAAGTCGTCCGTGACCTCGCGGCTTTCCCATCCGCGATACTTGTCCTGCAACGCCTGTGGCAGATCCCAGTGGTAAAGCGTGGCGTGCGGTGTGATGCCTTTGGACAGCAACGCGTCGACCAGCCGGCTGTAAAAATCGATGCCTTTCTCATTGACT
>JANMWU010000280.1:0-1546 GCA_031380785.1 Gemmatimonadaceae bacterium | reverse complement strand
GAGGCGCCATCCTCGCTGGCCTGCGTGAAGACATCGCGGGGCTGGTCGCGTATTTCGGACCACATCGATACGATTCGCGTCAGGGGCGAGTCGCCGCGGATCGTGAAACTTCAGTTCACGTCGCACGGTCCGATCGTGTCGATCGACACTGCCCACAAGCGCGCGTTCGCAATCCGGTCGGTGCACGCGGAGCCGGGCACCGCCAGCTACCTTGGCTCGCTGGCACTCGACCGGGCGCACAACTGGAGCGAGTTCGAGTCCGCCATGACGCGCTGGCTGATGCCAAGCGAGAACATGATCTACGCTGACGTCAGCGGAAACATCGGCTGGATTGCGGCGGGACTGATGCCGAAGCGCGCGTGGAGCGGCATGCTGCCGGTGCCGGGCGATGGTGCGTACGAGTGGAGCGGATTCGTAAATGGTCGCGCACTGCCACGCGCGTACAACCCGGCCACCGGTTTCATAAATACCTCGAACGACAATATTCTGCCAAAAGGATACTCGACGCCGATCTCCTACGACTGGGCGACGAGGTACCGTGCCGAGCGAGTGCGTGAAGTGCTGCAGGAGACGAAAAAGTTCAGCGTTGAGGACTTTGGCCGGCTGCAACACGACGACAAGTCGCTGCTTGCCGCAGCACTCGTGCCTTCGCTCACGGCCGCTGCGACGCGGCTTGGCCAACAGAACGTGCCGGCGGTGCGCACGCTGAGTGGATGGAACCTTCGCATGTCGCGTGATCTGTACGCGCCGACGCTGTTCGAGACATGGGCGCCGCTTGTGTATCGCAGGGCGATCTCGCATGAGGCACCCGCAAGTGCCGAGATCGCGGCCATCCTTGCGCAGCGCCCGTCATACTCGTGGCTCGAGGACTTTCTGCGCCGGACCCAAGGCACGCCGGCCACTGACTCACTGCTGCTCGCATCACTGACCGATGCTGAAGCGCAGCTGCGCGCGATGCCGAACGGCGCCGATACAGTCGCGATGCGGTGGGGCACGGTGCACACGGCCAAATTCAGGCATCCGCTGACGGCGAAGTACGATCTGCCGGCCGCGTCGCGCGGCGGCGATGGCAATACCGTCTATGCCACTGGCGGCACCGGTTTCTCGCAGTCAGCGGGCGCATCGTTTCGCGAAGTCATCGATCTCGCCGATTTCGATCGGTCGATCGTGACGAATGTGCCCGGACAGTCGGCCGATCCGCGCAGCCCGCATTACGCCGATCTGTTGCCGCTGTGGGCCACCGATCAGTACTTCCCGCTGGTGTATTCGCGGGCGCGCGTCGAGGCCGAGACGGAGCGTGTGACCTGGCTGCGACCGCGTCGCCCGACGCGATGAACCGTGCTGGCGCGGCGGCACCGGCGCTGTCGCGGTTGCTGACATCGCTGGTGCGCGTGAACGCTGCACATCCGCACGACCGCAAGCGACTGCTCGGCGTGGATGTGAACCACGGCCGTGAATTGTTGCTTGCGCTGGCGCGCCAGACAGGCGGCTGGGTGGGCTGGGAAGCGGCTACGCTCCGCAGCCTCGCCGATGACCTTGCGTTCGT
>JANMWU010000229.1:0-25995 GCA_031380785.1 Gemmatimonadaceae bacterium | reverse complement strand
GCAGCGCCAGCCACGGATCTTCGTCCTGCTGAATGACGCGCACCGCCACACCGAGGAAAAGATCTGCGCTGAAGAGTGTCCGCGTGGCTTCGTGCCAGATGGCGTGATGATCGGCGCAGTGTCCCGGCGCCGCGATCGGCGTCAGAGAATCAGGTGCGTACGGAGTCACTTTTGACGTGAGCGGCGGCGCGGAACCCCACGTGAGACGTCGGTAGGTGCCGATCGGCGCCACCTTCGTCACGCGCGGCAAGGTGCTCGCCGGGATCCAGACCGGAATGCCGCGACGCGCGACCATCTCGAGATTGCCCGCATGGTCTTCGTGATGGTGCGTGAGAATCGCCGCGCGGATCCTCTTCGCATACAGCAGGCGCCCGAACTCACCGGCGCACGCCGACAGTCCGGTGTCGATCAGAATGCCGTCTGCGGTCACGAACGCGCTGGCGGAAAACCCCACCAGTCGGCTCGCGAACGACGAGAATCGCCACTGCGTCACCCCGTCGTGCGCGATGATGTCAACCATTACCCGACTCTGCCATTCCGCCCCGTCGTGACCGAACCGAAACCTTATTGTGCCCCGAAACCGCGGTACGTACCTTCAAATCTCGCGCCCGGCCCGCAATGGCCGGGCGAAGTCGTTTCCCCGTGTAGCAATGGTTGGTCCCATGATCGAGGCCCTCAAGGAAAAACTCTCCGGCGAAGTCGCCAAGCTGCGCCATGAACTGACCGTGACGCTGCCGCAGGAGATCAAGAAGGCCGTCGATCACGGCGATCTGCGCGAGAACAGTGAGTATAAGGCCGCCCTCGAACGCCAGCGTTTCGTTCAGGCGCGGCTCGGCCAGCTCGTGAAGCGACTCAGCAAGCTGTCGGATATCGACATCACGCAGATCCCCACCGATCGCGTCGGTCTGGGAAGTCGCGTGACGGTGGAGGATCAGGTGACGGAAGAGCGTGAGATCTATGAGCTTGTGTTCGGCGACGGCGGTGAGCTGATCGATGGGCAGGTGAGCATGTCGTCGCCAATCGGGCTGGCGCTGCAGAACAAGAGCGTAGGCGAAATGGTTCTGCTCAAGCTGCCGGCCAGCACGCGCCGTCTGCGCATCGTGGATCTGGTCACGTTCCATCAGGTGGCGGCGCACGAGTAGTACGACGCCGTGAGCGCGACCGTTGTGCCGCGCACGTCAATGCAGATCGCTCAGTCGTCCACCGCGAACAACCGCGTCGCTTCCGCGTCATACGCCGCCGCCGCGCTCGCGACAGTGCCTGCATCCCACATGTGCACACGCCCGAGCAGCGCCGCCACCTGAAGTGCCAGCGCCCGTCCCGCATCGCGACGCTCATATGCAATCGGCATGCGCCGCACCAGCACATCGGCCACCGTCCACGCGCCTTCCGCCACCGCCGCCCACACAACCTCCGCCGCGATGTACGGCAGATCCGGATCGAGACGATCGCCAAGCAGTGCCTCGCGCTCACACAGTCCCCACACCATACGCCATCGATCGCCATACGCGCGCACCAGCTGATCGGCCGTTTCCGATTCCGGGATCACCGCCTTCGCCGCACTCACTTCGGCGGCATGCGTCAGATCACCGGCACCCGGCAGCGGTGCATCGCTGGTGAGTGACGCGGTGCCTTTTGTGCGCCCCAGAGCGCGTTCCACAGTGTCGACAATTTCCGACGCCATGGCGCGGTACGTCGTGAGCTTGCCACCTGTCACCGAGATCAACCCGGTTGCACTGGTCTCGATGTGATGTTCGCGCGATGCGTCGTTGGCCGTCGTGCCGGCGTGCGCCACCAGCGGTCGGATGCCCGCCCACGCGCTGATCACGTCCGTATCACGCAGCTGTGCAGTCGGGAAGAAGTGATTTGCGGCCCGCAGCAGATACTGCACGTCGCGCCGGCTGGCGCGAATCGTATCGGGCCCGCGCTCGGCCGGCGTTTCCGTGGTGCCGACGATCGTATGCACCGGTGACGGCAGAATGAAGAACACGCGGCCGTCATCAGGATGCAGCAGCGTCAGCGCATCGGTGCACGGAATACGATCACGCGGCACCGAGATGTGCACGCCTTTGCTGCCGAGAACTGCCGCGTGCGCAACACCGTCGTCGAGTCGCCGCGTTCCATCGCTCCAGGGGCCGGTGGCGTTCACGATCACACGCGCACGCACATCACCACTCGCGCCGGTCGCGTGATCGGTCACGCGCGCGCTGGTGACCGCGCCGTTGCCATCGTGCAGAAATGCAGACACCGATGCGTGATTCAGCGTCACTGCTCCACCTTCCGCGGCGGATACCACGTTCGCCAGCGTCAGTCGTACGTCGTCCGTACTCGCGTCCCAGTATTGCGCCCCGCCTACCAGGCCTTCGGCGCGCAGTGACGGCTCGCGCAGCAGAATGTCGCGCCGCGATGCGCCACGATGCTGTCCCACATTCCGGAACAACGACAGTGCATCGTACGCCAGCAACCCCGCGCGCAACTTCCAGCGCGGAATGCGCGCACCACGGTACACCGGCCAGGTGAATCGCAACGGCCGCACCAGATGCGGCGCGATCTGCAACAGTGTGCGTCGCTCTCTGCTCGCCTCGAATACGAGATGCAGATGTCCGTGCTCGAGATAGCGCACGCCGCCATGCACCAGTCGCGATGAGCGCGACGATGTGCCGCTCGCCCAATCGTTGCCTTCCAGCAGCGCCACGCGCAGTCCGCGCAGCGCCGCATCACGTGCCACACCGGCCCCGGTGATCCCGCCGCCGACAATCAGCACATCAAACGGGCGCTGCAACAGCTGGTCCCACGCCACGGCCCGTGAGGCGAGGCCAAGGCTGGGATTCGTGCGAGGGTCGTGCTGGAAGGGCAGGGACACGATGCGGGTACAGCGGCGGGAGGTGGTCGTTCACAGGGAGACGTGCGTAGCAAACGAGCGTCACCGACGGCTAACTTAGATGAATGCCATCGTCAGGAACGCTGCGTCGTGTCGCCATCGTCACCGGGGTTCGTACCCCATTCAGCAAGGTCGGCACCCTCTTCAAGTCACTCTCGGCCATCGAGCTCGGTCGGCTCTGCGTCGCTGAACTGATGCAGCGGACGAATCTAGACGGCACCGATGTCGACGCGATCGTATTCGGCACCGTCGTGCAGAATGTGCAGGCACCGAACATCGCGCGCGAAGTCTCGCTGATGCCGCTGCTGCCGAAAGGGGTCGATGCGTGGTCTGTCAGTCGCGCCTGTGCCAGCGCCAATCAGGCCATCGCCGATGCCGCTGATCAGATCGCGCTGGGTCACATGGATTGCGTCATCGCCGGCGGCGCCGAATCGTTGTCGAATGTGCCGATTTTGCACTCGCGCGGCTTCACCGATGTGCTGATTGCCGCGAACAAAGCAAAGAACATCAGTCAGAAAATCAGCGCGTTTTCGCGGATTCGGCCGCGGGATCTGGTGCCGGTCGCACCAGCCATCTCCGAGCCAACCACCGGCGAGACGATGGGTCAGAGCGCCGAGAAGATGGCGAAGCTGAATGACATCTCGCGCGAAGAACAGGACGAGTTTGCACTGCGCTCACATCGGCTGGCGGCGGCCGGTTTGCGCGACGGTCGTCTCTCAGCTGAGATGTTTCCGGTGTACGTGCCGCCGAAGTATGAGAAGATCGCGACCACCGACAACGGTGTGCGCGAAGACGGCACGCTCGAGCAACTCGCTGCGCTCAAGCCCGTATTCGATAAGCGCTACGGCAGTGTCACCGCCGGCAACGCGTCGCCACTCACTGACGGTGCCGGCGCCGTGCTGCTGATGAGTGAAGACAAGGCGAAGGCACTTGGCTACACGCCGGTCGCGTACATCCGTTCATACGCCAGCGCGGCACTCGATCCCGACGAACAATTGTTGCAGGCGCCGGTGCTCGCGGCACCGAAGGCGCTCGCGCGCGCCGGACTCACGCTGCGTGATCTGGATCTGATCGAAATGCACGAAGCCTTCGCCGCGCAGGTGCTCAGCAATCTCCGCGGTTTTGAGAGTCAGGCCTGGGCCGAGCGCGCGGGATTGACGAAACCGCTCGGCCAAGTGGATCGTGCGAAGCTCAACGTGATGGGCGGGTCGCTGTCGATCGGACATCCATTTGGCGCCACCGGCGCGCGCGTCACGACCACGCTCTGCAACGAACTTGCACGTCGCAACGGACAGTTCGGCATGCTGACGGTGTGCGCCGCCGGCGGTCTGGGCTTCGCGATGGTCATCGAACGCGTCTGACGCATGCCAACTCATTCATGACTGCTTCAGTCCCGACTCAGAGCGCTCTGACGATGCGGGTGGAGAACGGCATCGCCGTGCTCACCTTTGACGCGCCCGGAGCACCGGTGAACGTGATCACCGTCGCGGCGCAGGCCGAAATGCGCGAGGCATTCAGCACCATTCAGCGCAATCCCGCGATCCGCGCGGCAGTGCTCATCAGCGGTAAGCGTGACAACTTTATCGCTGGTGCCGACATCGAGACATTTCTCGACTTTCGCACGGCCGATGATGCCGAGCGCTCGAGTCGCGAAGGGCATGCGGCATTTGCGGCGGTGGTTAACGGAAAACCGGTCGTCTGCGCGATCAACGGCAGCTGCCTCGGCGGCGGCACTGAACTGGCGCTTGCCTGCCACTGGCGCATCGCGACCGACGCGATCAAGACTTCGATCGGTCTGCCGGAAGTGCAGCTCGGCCTGATTCCGGGAGCTGGTGGCACGCAGCGACTGCCAGCACTGGTGGGATTGCAGGCCGCGCTCGACATGATCCTCACCGGCAAGAACGTGCGCGCAAAGAAGGCCCTGCAGCTGGGGCTCGTTGATGAGATGGTGCATCCCAGCATCCTGCGCCGCGTGGCCATGCAACGCGCCGTGGAATTGGCGGACGGCACGCGACGTCGCGAGGCACGCAAGCACGGCGCCGGCGAAATGCTGCTCGACGAAAACCCGATCGGTCGCGCCATCGTGTTTCGCAAGGCCAGGGAAGGAGTGCTGGCAAAGACAAAGGGATTGTTTCCGGCGCCGCTCGCTGCCCTCGATGCCGTTGCTGCCGGATACAGCAGCGATGGCGATGGCTACCAGACCGAGGCACGCCTCTTTGGCGAACTCGCCATGACGCCTGAATCGCAGGAACTGGTTTTTCTGTTCTTCGCAACTACCGCCCTCAAGCGCGACATGGGCGTCGAAGTAACGCCGCTGCCGAAGCCGCTTTCGATCCGCAAAGTCGGTATCCTTGGCGCCGGATTCATGGGTGCGGGTATCGCCAGCGTTGCCAGTCCGGCCGGCAGCATCGTGCGCATGAAAGACGCCGACACCGCCCGCGTTGCGAAAGGTCTCGCAGCAGTGCGAGACGTGATGCGCGACAAGCTTGTGAAGAAACAGATCACCCGCACGCAGTTCGATGATCTGCTGCTCGCCGTGAGCGGCACCACCGACTACACCGGTTTCGGCAACGCCGATCTGGTGATCGAAGCGGTGTTTGAAGATCTGCAGGTCAAGCATCAGGTACTGCGTGAGATCGAGTCTGTCGTTCCGTCGCGCGCTATCATCGCCAGCAATACAAGCACCATCCCGATCGGCCGCATCGCCAGTGCCAGCGTGCGACCCGAGCGTGTGCTCGGCATGCATTTCTTTTCGCCGGTACACAAGATGCCGCTGCTTGAACTCATCACCCATGAGGGCAACGATCCTCAGGTCGTGGTGAGCGCGGTGTCGTATGGTCGGAAGCTGGGCAAAACGGTGATCGTCGTACGTGACGGACCGGGCTTCTTTGCCAATCGCGTGCTGTCGCCGTACGTGAACGCCGCCGGTCTGCTGCTCGACGAAGGCGTGGCGATCGACGCCATCGACGACGCGCTGGTGAAGTTCGGCTTTCCCGTTGGCCCGATCACACTGGTGGACGAGGTGGGACTGGACGTGGCGACCAAGGCGGGCGCGATCGTGGCCGAGGCGTTTGGCGCGCGGATGTCACCCAACGAGTCGCTGCAGCGCGTGATCAAGGCAGGGCGACTGGGGCGGAAGGGCAAGCACGGCTTCTACATGTACGACGATGAAGGCAAGAAGGGCGGCGTCGATTCGTCCGTGTACGACCTGCTCCCCACCGGCCAGAGGCGCACCACCGTTCCGGCGGCGCGCATCGTGCAGCGATGCGTTTATGCAATGATCAACGAATCGGTGCTCTGTCTCGAAGACGGTATTCTGCGCTCGGCCCGTGATGGAGATATCGGCGCCGTGTTCGGCATTGGCTTTCCGCCGTTCAGAGGCGGGCCGTTCCGATTCATCGACAGGGCCGGGGCCGCCACCGTGGTCTCCACACTGGATGAGCTGGAGCGCGAGTTTCCTGGCCGGTATCAGGCCGCCCCTCGCTTGCGCGAAATGGCCGAGCTGGGCGAACGGTTCTATCCAGCCGCGGGGAAGCCAGTCTGACAACCGAACTCGACCAGACTGGCGCTCACGACGGGCCGGTGGCAGAGGCGCCGCCGGACGACCGGGCATTGTCGGCGCTCCTCGACGATATCGTGCGGCGATTTGCCGGCTCGATCCGCGCCACCGGGGCCCGCTACCGACTGCCGCCCAGCGATATCAGCGAAGCTGAACAGGAGCTCCGCATCCGTTTATGGCGGGTGTGCGGTACGCCTGAGAACATCTCGAAACTCTCCGCGTCATATCTCCAACGGGTGGTCACGACGGCCGTACTTGATCTGTTGCGCCGCCGCCGCCGCGTGGCAACGCACGACCCGGTTGAGGATCTGCCGTTGCCGGCACCTGGCCCTGGCCCCGACGCCGACGTCGAGGCGGCATCGCTGGGAGTGGTCGTCCGCGCTGGCGTTGATTCGCTGGGGCTGGCACGACGAACCGTGGTCAAGCTGCACCTGGAAGGGTATCGCCGCGATGAAATCGAGGCGTTGCTCGGGTGGAGCGAGGCCAAGACGCGCAACTTGCTGTATCGCGGCTTGTCGGACTTGCGCGAGTATCTGGTCGCACGTGGTATCGAATGGGGGAGTGAGTCATGATGAGTTCGGACGACTTTCAGTTGCCACGAGATCCGGGTCCGGTACCCGCGCCGCTTCGCGACGCGTACGCCTGGGCCCGCGACGGCGAGCGCGCATCGTCGCCATCAATCCTGCCTGACGACGCTCAGCTCGACGCGTTCACTGAATCGGATGGTGATGATGACGCGCGCTTCGCGATCATCGAGCAACTGATCGGCAACACCGATGGGGCCCGCACGCTGGCTCATCTGGTGGCCGCGAAAACATCCACATCCGGCACCGGCGAATACTTCAACGAATCATTCGATGAGGCGTTCGGCACTGCGCGACCATTCGCCTCTGGCCCATCCGTTACCCGCCAGCGCCGGGCGCTGTCACGGCTCAAGCCGCTGCTCCTCGCGGCCTCACTGATGCTGGTCGCCGGGACGAGCTGGTATGTGTTTACGCTGCCGCGTGCCGGCGATGAAGTGCGCACGGTCGGGTCGAGCGTCGAGTTGCTCAGCGTGCCACCGGTCGGAGCGCGTACCCCTATCAAGTTGCGTTGGAAGCCGCTGCGTGAGGATGCCCGGTACAGTGTGGAAGTGCTCGACGCCAACGACATACCGGTGTTCTCCAACGATACCAACAGTACCGAAACGATCGTGCCGGCGGCGTCACTCAAGCCGGGCACCTATCGTTGGTATGTGCGGGCGCGTTCCACCGATCGCACCGAAGTGCGCTCTCGGGTTGAGTCGTTTACGGTGCAGTGAATGACGGTCGCGTGATGCGAGTCACGTTCAACGCCGGCCAGAACCCGCCGTCGACGGTTCAAACGTCAGCGCCCCATCCCCGATCACACTGAAGGCTGCCCAGAACCGCGCCGGCACGCCTTCGCGCCGGAGTGATGTCTGCGCGTCGTTCATCGCCTCGGACGTTGTCTCGCCGCGCGCCAGATTCTGATAGAATCGCTCCATCAGCACTTTGGTCCAGCGATCGCTTACCGCCCAGTGACTCGCGACCACGGTGCGCACACCGCGCGCGAGCAGCGGCGCCACCAGTCCGTCGATCGCATCGCCACGCGATCCGAAGTCACCGGTCGTACGGCAGCCGGAGAGCACCACCATCGCACGACCGACGCTCAGTTCCGCCAGTTCGCCACCGGACACATAGCCGTCATCGTCAGCATCGGGGCGCAGAATCAACCAGTTCGCACCGAGCGTCTGATCGCTGGTGAGTGCGTGTGCGGCGGCGTGAAGAATGGTGTACGAACCGTGCGCTTCGCGGCGCAGTGCGGCCTCCGTGGCATCGTTGCCGGTCAGCGCCAGAGAGCCGCGTCCCCAGCCGGCAGCCGCGCGAGCTTCATCAGCTGCCGCGAGCAGAGGTGCCAGCGGATTACCGCGCGCGCCACGCTCGATGTTGAGGTCGAGCGACTGCGGAGTGAAGCTCAATACTTCCGTGTCACCGGCGCCAAACGCGAGTACCTGGGCAGGCACTGAGCGAGGCTCGGCCGCGTATGCCAGCGCCAGCGATACGGACGGCGAAATCGTGACCACGGCGCGATCGCCAAGCACGCCATCGCGCAGTGGCAGCGCCTGAAAAGGCACGCGATACAACGGTCCCTGCGGCACAATCACGAGCCGCTTGATTCCCGCCGGCAGACCGCGCAACGCGGTGCCCAGTACAGCCTGCGCCACACGGCGACCGGCGCCCGCGCCAGTCTCGCCACTCTCCAGCAGCGCCAGCCAGCGAACAATGTCGCGGTCCAGCGAATCGAGCGGCGCCAGCGTGATTCCGCGAGCACTCGTTTTCGTCACAATCATCAGCGATGTGCGCGCCGCCGCAGCGCCTCCCGCGTAAATAAGCAGCGCCGTGGTTGGCTTCAGTGCACGCTGCACTGCCGTGAGCTCGGACGCCGTCGCACGCACCCGTTTCCGCGCTTCGTTCGACGCCACGGAATCGGTCGTCGATTCTGAGCCGAGCATGCCGTTCAGCAACGCCCGTGAACGGGCCCGTTCCGTAATCGCGAACACCGTTGGTAACCAGCGCGGCGATTGAACGAACGATGCCAGCACCATGTCAACATTGCCATTCGTGCCGCCCCACGCGCTGGTCGGCATGACGACTTTGCGCAGTCCGGCCTCCGCCATCGTGTCACGCACCGCGTCGAGCTCTCGATTCGCATCGATCAGCGTGCGTTCCGCACTCACCGAATCACCCGTCATCAGATAGGCGAGTGACAACGCGCCGTCGATGTGATAGCGGAACAGTTGCTGGTGCGCCACGAAACTCTTGCGCACTTCGCTCAGCAACCGAATCGCTGTGGCGTTCTCGCCGGAACGCAACGTCAGCAACCCGCGGTATTCGTTGACCTGCCCGAGCCAGGCTTCGCCCAGCGATCGCGCGATCGGCTCTGCCTCGTCAAGCCGAGCCGCCGCGTCGCTCAAACGGTTCGTGCGCACCGCGACATCGCTCTGCGTGTACAGCGCGCGCAACACCATCCAGCGCAGCGACAGTGAATCGCCAACGAAGCGCGCGCGCTGCGCGACCCGCTCCGCCCCCACCAGATCGCCGATCGAAATCAGCGATTGAGCCTGCTCGAGCTGATTGCTCTCAATGCCAACCACGTCGGATGTTGCACGGAACAGAACGTCGGCGCGACGGTGCGCCAGACTGGCCGTCGGCGCATCACCGATCTGCCGTGCCGCGCCAGCGATGCCGAGCAACGACCAGGCTTCCAGATTGCGATCATCGATTCTCTGTGCAACCTGAATTGCATTCGTGAGACGAAATTGTGCCGACCGGATGTACCCAAGCGAGACCAGGGTACGACCATGCCACTGCAACGCGGCCGCCAATGTCGGATCGTCGTGCGCGGCGCGTGCCGTGCGTTCGGAGCGCATGAACCAGTCGATGGCCGCGCCCATGTTGCCCATGCTATTGAATCCCGATGCGACAACCAGCTGGCAGTTGGCGGCCATGCCGTCAACGCCCGCTGCAGTCGCCAGTGCGATCGCCGCATTCGCATGTTCCAGCATGCGTGGACGATCCGCGACCGCGCGCATGCAGCTGAGTCGCGCTTGCATCACGGAATCCGTTGCCGATGCCACACTGGCGACGGAATCGATGCCGGCCAGCGTGACCCGACCGCTCGACCGCCTGCCGAATGCGAGCTGCGTGTATCGCAACTCGGCCAGCTCACTTGCCGGCAGTCCGACGGTGTCCGATGTCGCGGCGGCGAGCAACGTATCAACGCCACCGAATTCGCCGCGCGTCAGCAGTGCCGCGATTCTCTCGCGCGCCACCGCGTTACGCCACAGCGCCGTCGATGCCACCCGTTGCGCGCTATCCAGCCATGCCAACGCATCGGCGTAGCGATAGTCGAATCGGGACAACATCGAGAGTGCCAGCCGCGGTGCGGTTGCCTTGTCGTCGGCCGCGGCCCACGCCTGCCACTGCGCCATTCGCACGGCGACGCTGTCGCGCGCCTTGGCTTGCATTGCCAGGCGCCAGTACGCGCGCGGCGCCAGCGTGTCTGGCCACGTTGATTGCGCCGCGACCGTCGCCGTCAGGATAGTCATCGCGCCGAGTACCGCCGAAAATCGTCGCATCACGCTGAGAATGTATGCCCCGCTACCGGCCCTGCGGAGGAGGGCGGATGTCGAAGCAGGCTGCGCCGCCGTGCCGGCTTCGCTAGCATAAACAGTGACCTTCACACGCTTCGCACTCAGACGTCGAACCGTCCCGGCATGACGGTTCGGGATTCCTGGCATGGTGTCGGACAGCTGGCAGTAGTCCTGCTCAGCCTGCTCACCAAGCCTTCCGGCGCACAGTCCGCGCCACCGTCGCTCGACCCCACGGTGGTCCGCGCCGCTCTTGTCCCACGCGTCAACGACGGCACCTTCCGCGGTATTGCGGCCGGCTGGATCGAAGGCGAAGCGCTCCGCAGCGCCGCCGCCGGAGTCACTGCCGCCCACGGTCCCGGAGTGGACGCCACCACCCGGTTCGAGCTTGGCGAAGCGGGTGAGATCCTCACCACCGCGCTGCTCGCAAATCTGGTCGCAGGAGGTGAGCTGTCGCTGGACGATCTCGCGCAGCGCTTCCTGCCGCCGCCAATCCGCCTCCCGAACCGCCGCGGTCGCGCCATCACGCTCGGCGATCTCGCATTCCACCGCTCCGGGCTGCCCGACCTTCCGCTTGCCGTTGGCGCGTCGCCACTGGACCGCGTGACCCGAACGCTGCGCAACATCACGCTGCAATCGGACATCGGAAGCCGCTACACCTTTTCGCAACTCGGAATCGAAATACTCGGGCTGGCACTCTCCCGTCACCTGCGCATGCCCCTGGCTACGGCGGTCCAGCATCGCTTGCTCTCGCCGCTCGGCATCATCGATATCGCGCCGTCGTCCGAATCGCGCGTAGCGGCGCGCGACGCTGCCGGCCATACCGCCAGCGGCACGGCCATTACGCCTTCGCCATCGTCGCCTGGTACGTGGCGCTCCAGCATCGTCGCCATAACCCGCTTTGCCATCGCAGCCAGTGACACCACCCGTGGTTCACTGGCCAGTACGTTTGCTCTCATGATGCGAACTCGCAGTATCGGTCCCGATCCAACACTTCCCGTCGCGCTCGGATGGCGCGTGCTGCGGCTGGATGGCCGCGATGTCTACTGGCACGACGCGCAGGACGCGCCCGGATTCTCGGCCTACGTCGCAATGGACCCGGTTCAGAAGCGCGCCGCCGCCGTGCTCAGCAACTCAGCACGCAATGTTGATGCAATCGCGGGCGCCTTGCTGCTCGGTCGCGTTCCGGTGATCGACGCGGCGCCGGGCGTCGCAAAACCCGCCACGCATCCACAGCCGCGCCGGCAGCGCGGTCGGCGCGCCCACCGATGACAACATCACTGTCCGGGATTCTGTTGGCGCTGGGCCTTCTTGCGGCGTGCAAGCCGGCTGACAGGGCGGTAACGCAGGCTTCCGGCAAGCAAGGCGTGACAGTCGCACTCGCAACACCGATCGGCTATGTGAAGAAGGATGACAAACGCATCGCGTGGTTGCCGTCGCCCGGCATTTCACGATATGAGGTGGTGGTCTCCGACTCAGTCGAAACTCCGCTCTTCACCGCCGTCACCGCCGATACACAGATCGTCCTCCCGGACTCATTTCACTACTCGCTGTCACAGAACTATCGCTGGTATGTGACGGCCTATCGTGATCGCGATTCCACTGCGTGGCGTTCACCGGTCGCCATCTTCCGACTCGAAGGCGAAGGTCGGCGCATGCCGCCGCTGCCGAAGCCATGATGCTCAGGCTCGTGGTCGGCGCGGCGCTGGTCATTGCGGTGCCGCTCGCGGCGCAGCCGGCACCACCACTGACTGTCGAAAACATTTTCCGGACACGCGATTTCGTCGCGCAGGGCTTGCCGTTCGTGCAGTGGATGAAAGACGGGCGCAGTTACCTGAATTTGAAGCGCGAGATCGGCGGCACGTCGTTGGTGAAAGTGGACGCGGTCACCGGCGCGGAGACCGTTTTAGTGCCGACCGGCGTGCTGAAGGATGCAAACGGCGTTGCGTTCGATGTTGAGGATGTCACGCTGTCAGCAGACGAGACGAAGGCACTGGTGTTCCATTCGTCCGTCCGGGTATGGCGCACCAATACCCGCGGCGTGTACCACGTGGTGGATTTTGCGACCCGGGCGGTCACGCCGCTGGTTGCGACCCAGTTGCCGCCGGCAGCACGCACAACGTCGGGTCCGAGCTTTCTTGCCACCGGACTTGCCAGCGGCGCGTCCGATCCCGATCTGCAGATGTTCGCGCACTTCTCGCCCGATGGAAGCAAGGTCGCGTATGGTCGCGGAAATGATTTATGGGTGAAGGATCTTCAGAGCGGCGCCGAGTTGCGGCTGACGACGGATGGCAGCGACGACATCATCAACGGCACCACCGACTGGGTCTACGAAGAGGAGCTCGGCCTTCGCGACGCCTACCGCTGGAGCCCCGACAGCAAGCGTCTGGCGTTCTGGCGATTCGATCAGAGTGCGGTGCCTGCGTATCCGATCGTAGATGAACTGGGCGTGTATCCGCGCGTTTCCACGCTGCGCTATCCGAAGGCCGGTGAGGCGAATGCGCGCGTGACGATTCGTGTCGTCAACGCTGACGGCGCCAACCCGCACACGCTCGACGTTGGCCCCGATACGGGTCAGTACATCACGCGCATGGAATGGCTGGACGCGGATTCGATCTCCGTGCTCCGCGTGCCGCGGCGACAGACATCGCTCGATGTGATGCTGCTGAGCGCCACGACCGGTACCGGGCGCGTGATCACCACCGATCGCGACTCGGCGTACGTGAGCCCTGAAGGTGAGCCGGTGATGTGGCTGGCGGACCGGCAGCGCTTCCTGTTGCGCAGCGATCGCAGTGGATGGCAGCAGTACTACCTCTATCGTCGTGACGGCCGCCTCGTGACGCGCATCACGCCAGACAGCATCGACGTGCTGGATCTGCTGGCGGTGGACGAGAAATCGGGGGCGGCGTACGTGCAGGTGGCGGCGCCCACGCCGACTCAGCAACAGTTGATGCGCGTCACGCTCGATGGACGACGCGCCACGCGACTCACGCAAGGCGACGGTTCGCACGCCATGATGGTGAGTCCCACCGCCGCGTACATGTTCGACGCATACTCACGACTCGCTGTGCCACCCGTGGTGTCACTGTTTTCGTTGCCGCGCATGACCAAACTGAAAGAGCTCACTGACAACGCCGCGCTGCGCACACGGCTGGTGTCGCAGGGCATTCAGCCACCGCAATTCTTTTCGGTCCCCATGCCTGACGGGACCCGGCTCGATGCCTACCGCATTCTTCCGCCCGCGTTCGACAGCACCAGAAAGTATCCGGTTCTGATGCACGCCTACGGCGGGCCGGCGGCGCCGCAGGTGGTCGATCAGTGGGCTGGCTCGCGCTACCTCTGGCACGCAATGCTGGCGCAGCAGGGGTACGTGGTGGTGGTGATGGATAACCGCGGTGCCGCCTTCCGCGGCCGCACCTTCCGCAAGGTCACGCAGCTCCGGCTCGGACTTCAGGAGACGCAGGACCAGATCGACGCGGCGAAATGGCTTGGCCGCCAGCGCTGGGTGGATTCGTCGCGTATCGGATTCTGGGGCTGGAGCTTCGGCGGCTATCTCGCCACCATGATAGCGGGCAAGGGCGGTGACCTGTTCAAGGCGGTCATTGCCGTGGCGCCCGTGACCGATTGGCACCTGTACGACTCTATCTATACCGAACGATTCATGTGGACGCCGCAGCAGAACGCCGTCGGCTATCAGGAAACGTCGCCACAGAACGCCGTGGCGGGCATCCGCGCACGATTCCTGCTCGTGCACGGCACCGGAGATGACAACGTGCATCCGCAGAACTCCGTGCAACTGATCGAGAAGATGGTGCGAGCCAATCGTCCAATGCAGCAGCTGTTCTACCCCAACCGCACCCACTCCATCAGCGGCGGTGGTACCTCGGTGCACCTGCACGAAGCGTTCACCCGTTTCCTTCGCGAGAACCTGTGAAATTCACTGGCGCGGCCCTCAGCTTACTCGCCGTCACAGCCTGCGCACCGCGGGTGCCGAAGCCGGATCACGCGCAGGAGCGCGCCCGGATTGCCGGCGAGGCGGTGCGCACGGCACCGCGTCGCACGGCGGAATGGCGCTGTTCGGCGGTCATGCCGCCGCGCCTGCCGACGCCAGCCACGCGCGCGGAGCGCACTGGCTATTGCGAGACCACGCCCTACGAGGAAGTGATGGCCTTTCTCGATTCGGTGAAGGCGAAGGCGGCCGCGAATCGCGTCATGCGCGTCTCTCGTGTCGGTGCCTCGCCCCGCGGTCGCCCGCTGATGATCGTCACGGCCTGCGCACGCAGCAGCCGGTCAACCGAGACCTGCGACGCATTCATGACGCCGTCGCGTAGACGCCCGGTGGTGATGCTGCAAGCCAACATTCACGCTGGTGAAGTGGAGGGCAAGGAGGCGGTGCTGGCGCTTTTGCGCAACGTCGTCACCGATGCGGGGCCGAACCTGCTCGACAGTCTCACCCTGGTCGTCGTGCCGATCTACAACGCCGACGGCAACGAGGCGCTCGGTCCGCAATCCCGCAATCGCGGCGCGCAGCTTGGCCCGGCGGTCATCGGTGAGCGCGCGAACGGCGATGGCCTCGATCTGAATCGCGACTATATCAAGGCCGAGGCGCCGGAAACGCGCGCGCTGCTGCCGTATCTCGTCAATGGTGGCGTTGATGTCTTTGTCGATCTGCACACGACTGACGGCAGCTATCACGGCTACAACCTGACCTTCGCGCCGTCGCTTGATCCTGGTGCACCGCTGGCGCTCTTCACCAGCGATACGCTGCTGGCGGGAGTGCGTCGCCGCCTCTGGAAGAAGGGCGTGAAGACGTATCCGTACGGAAACTTCAGCAACAACTTCGCCCGCGAAGTGTCGCTCGACGCGCAGAAGGACGGCTGGTTCACCTACGATTCCCGGCCCCGTTTTGGCACGAATTATTTCGGCCTTACGGGCGGCATTGCGGTGCTGAGCGAAGCGTTCTCGCACGATCCGTTTTCGACCCGGGTCGCGAGCACGTACGCCTTCGTGCGCGAACTGCTCGGCATAATCGGTGCCGATCCCACCATCCTCGCACGCGTGACTGCGGCGCGCCGCGCGCTGACGGCCGGTACCGCGCTTCGCGGCATCGTGCTCGAGACACAACTCACCACGCGTCCGTTCAAGGACAGTGTGCTGGTGGAAGATCTCGAGGCCGATCGCGACAGCGCCGGTGCCGAACCCGGCGTGCCGCCTGGCATCCGCCGAACCGGTCGCGTTCGCGGGCAGTGGATGCCCGTGCTCGATCGCTTCGAGCCGACACGGCAGACCAGTGTGCCGCCGGGTGGCTGGCTGGTGGAGGCTCGCGACACCGCCGTACTGGCCTTGCTGGCACGCCACGGTGTGATCGCCCGCGGCATCGCATCCCGAAACCTGGACGTCGAGCGCTTCCAGGTGGATTCGGTGGATCGTGTCGCAAGGGAATTTCAGGGACACCACGAAGTGCGCGTCCTCGGTAAATGGCTGCGCGTGAGGATGCTCGCGTCGGCCGACTGGCGCTGGGTCCCGGCCGCACAGCGACAGGTGCTGGTTGCCGCCCAGATCCTCGAGCCGCAGTCCAGCGACGGTGCGACCACGTGGAATTTCTTCGACGACCGACTGGCCATGGCCAAATTTCATCCCGTCATGCGCGTCGTTACGCGATATAAAGCGCGCTGATTCCCGGACAGGCAGGGTCGCGGGCGGCTATATTTCTCCGCCTGGCGGCGACGCGAACAGCGGCGCCACGTTCACCTGTCTCCCTGCGTTCCGATGCTGCGCAACGCGCTTCTGTACCTGTCCAATCAGCAGGGCATTTTCAATTTCGTCCGGCACAACGGCGTGGCGAAGTCTTTTGCCTCGCGATTCGTCGCCGGCGAATCAGTGGCCAGCGCCATCGAGGCCGTGCGCGGCCTCAATGCCAAAGGCATTTCCGCCTCGCTCGATCTCCTCGGTGAAAGCACCACCAACGAGAAGGAAGCCTACGCATCGCAGAAGCAGTATCTGGAGCTGCTGGATCTCATCCAGCGAGAAAAGCTCAATGCGAACGTCTCGCTCAAGTTGACGGCGATGGGCATGGATATTTCGGATGATCTGTGCGTGAAGGTCACACGCGAGATCCTCGAGCGCGCCAAAGGCTACGGCAACTTCGTGCGCCTCGACATGGAGTCCAGCGCGTACACGCAGAAAACACTCGACCTCTTCGAGCAGCATTTCTATCCCGACTTCAAGGCAAACGTCGGCATCGTGTTGCAGAGCTATCTGTTCCGCACTGAGGCCGATGTGACGCGCGCCAACGCACTCGGAGCGCGCGTCCGCATCTGCAAGGGCGCCTACAAGGAGCCCGCCGAAGTTGCGTATCCCGACAAGACGGATGTCGATCGCAACTATGTGACGGCGATGCATCACCTGATGGAGCACGGCAACTATCCGGGCCTCGCCACGCACGATGAAATGATCATTGCGGAAGCGCGGCGTTTCGCGAAAGAGAAGTCGATTGCGAGCGATCGGTTTGAATTCCAGATGCTCTACGGCGTGCGACGCGACCTGCAGGTAAATCTGGTACGCGATGGGTTTCGTATGCGCTGCTATGTTCCGTTTGGCACGCAATGGTATCCGTATCTGATGCGCCGTCTTGCAGAACGGCCGGCGAACATGGCCTTCATGACCGGCAATGTGGTGAAGGAATGGCTCGGCGGACGTCGCAGCGCGTGATGGCGGCATGATGTGCGTGGGCGCATGGTGAGCGCGTGAGTGGGCAGCACCTTCCCGCCGATCACAGCCTGGGCGACGCCAACACCATCGGCGGCTACGCCCTCGTTCATGGCCGACCGGCCGCATTCGAAGGCAGTGACGGCTTCTCGTATTCGGTGGAGCTGAGCGTCGATCAGGTGAACGACGCAGGAACGCTGTGGGCCGCGTTCCTGCTCTTCCTGCGCTGGCGCCGTATCGGTGCTTCAGGCGTCGAAGGACATCTCGAAACTGACTACCTCGTCCGCGCGGGCACGCAGGCCGCGGCCAAACAGGCGCTTGGCGCGTTCACATTGCAGCAGGTGCGCGAGATTCTGGAATTGCGCGTCGCCGAGTCGGCACCGAAGACGTCACGCCGTTGGTTTGATGTCATGCGCGACGATGACGACTCCACTGGCGCGTCACATGAGTGATCCGGTTGCGCCGGTGCCGGGCAGCTTCGGCATGTCGCATGAGTGATCCCGCGACGCCGGTAACGGACAGCTTCGGCATTGTGCTGAGTGGTACCGGTGGCGTGTGGCGTGTGCGTCGTGAGGACGGTGTTGTTGTCGACGCAGCATTGCGTGGACGCCTCAAGCGTTTCGACGATGCGAAGGCGAAACAGGCGCGCGCCGATCGCGAGGGAGGCAGGGCCAAGGCGAGTGTGAAATCGCGCGCCGACAAGCGCGATGATCGCAGTGATGAGAGCGAGGCACCGGCGCTGAAACTCGCCGTCGGTGACGATGTGCAGATTCAGCAGGACGGGTCCGGCGCCCAGTGGGCCATCTCCGGCATTCTGCCGCGACGCTCCCAGCTTGCGCGACGCGCGCCCGGTGGTGGGTACGGCGAGCGCATCGTGGCTGCGAACGTCGATCAGGTAATGGTGGTGTTCGCCGCGGCAAATCCGGAACCGCATGTGCGCATGCTCGATCGCTTCCTGATCATTGCTGAAGCGAATGGCATCACCGCACGAGTCGTCATCAACAAAGCCGACCTGGTGTCGCCTGAAAGCGTGCGGCTCCGCTTCGCCGATTACGAGCGGGCGGGGTACCCGGTGCATGTCACCAGCACCACCAGCGGCCGCGGCCTCGATGCCTTGCGCGCCGTGCTCGAAGGGCGGACCACGGCCCTCAGCGGACCAAGTGGCGTGGGCAAGAGCAGTCTGATGAACGCCATGTTCCACGGACTCGATCTGCGTGTGGCGGAGATCAGTCAGAGCGTGAACAAGGGTCGGCATACGACGGTCGGCGCGTTGCTGCATCCATTGCCCGGCGGCGGCTATGTGGTCGACACGCCTGGTCTGCGCGAGATCGGCATGTGGGGGCTTACCGCCGAACACCTCGATGGCTACTTCCCCGAATTTCGTCCGTACCTGGGCGACTGCCGGTTTGCCGACTGCGAGCACGTGGTTGAACCCGGCTGCGCCGTGCGCGACGCGCTCGCTCGGAGTGATATTTCCGCCATGCGCTACGACTCGTACGTGAAGCTGCTTCACGAACTCGCCGAAGAAGCCGAGAGCTGGGAATAGCGTGAGCGCGCCAACGCCCGTTTCGCGCCGCGAAATGCTAGCGTGGGTCACCGCTGGTGCACTCGGTCTGGCTCTGGTCGGACGGGTGTCTTTCGATCGCCGGGAGCCGCCACTTCGTGCGGACGATCCCACCGTTGGTCAGGCCCGGGACGCGGTCACGAATCTCACCGTTCGCGATTCGGTTGGTGCCCGCGTGCCACTCGCTCCGCGTGGGAAGGCCGCGATCCTGATGGTGAATTCACGCACCTGTGCCTTCTGCCGGCAGTCGCTGATGGCCATCGCGGCGCAGCAGGGGCGTGACGGTGTCCCGATGCTGCGCGTCGTCACTCTGGAAGGAGCAGATGTTGGCCGTGCCATGCTCGCGTCCCTCGGCGTTCGCGGCGCGTTCAGCGCTGGCCCTGACGGCGAGAGCGATCAGGTGCTGCTCACGTTTCGCATTCCCGGTACGCCAGTGTTTGCGAGAACGGACGACCGTGGCCGCATTGTGGAGACGGTGCCCGGCTATCCCGGTCCGGAAGTGATCGCCCGCTGGCTGCCGGTCATGCGCGGCCAGTAGGCGCACGGAATTTCCGGCTTATACGATGCGTTCGCGCGACATCGTTCGTCCGAACGCCATTCCTCTTTTTTGCTCAATCATGTCCCGTCGATCCGCCGCGTTGCTTGTCGCGTTCGTCGTCATCGCACAGCCGGCACAAGCGCAGTCGCTGGCCGACGCGAAGACCTGCGACCAGGCCATTGGTGGCAGCGCAGTCGCGCGCGCTGCGATCCAACGGATGATGACGGCGCACGCCACCACGCCGCTCGCGCATTTCGCCACCGGTTGTCAGTTCGTGATGACTGCCGCGTGGGACAGCGCCGCTGTGCATTTCGATGCCGCGGCGAAGGGCAATCCAGGCAGCAGCGCCGCATATCTCTGGGTTGGCAACATTGCCGGTCAGAAAATGCGCATGAGTGCCACGCCAAAGGACAAGGTGATCCTCGCGCCGGCCATCCGCGATGCGTACACCAGGGCCGTTGCACTCGACGGCGCCAACATCGACGCGCGCGAAGGGCTGATGCAGTATCTGCTCGACGCGCCGGCTATTCTCGGCGGTGACAAGGCGAAGGCTGGCGAACAGGCACTGGCGATCGGACGCGTGAATCCATTCCGCGGATTGAGCGCGAAGATAGCCGTCGCATCGTCAGGGAACGATCGTCCCGCCGTTGAAAAGTTGCTGCAGCAGGCCACCACGCAGTTCCCCGACAGCGTCATCGGCTGGGCAAATCTTTCAGCCATGCAGGCCGATGATCACCGGCCGGCCGATGCCTTCGCGACCATCACGCGCTGGCAGGCGCGCCGCACGCACCCGATGTTCGCGTTGTTCAGCATCGGTCGCACGGCAGCCGTCACCGGCGAACAGCTGGATCGCGGTGAGCAGGCGCTGAAACAGTTTCTGCGCGGTCAGCGCAGCCCCAACGATCCGCCGCTCGCCAATGCGCACTTTCGTCTGGCGCAGATCTACGAGAAGCAGAAGAAGAACGTCGAAGCAAAGGCCGAGTATCAGTTCGCAGTCAAGTTGAACCCCGGTCTCCGGGACGCGCAGTTGGCTCTCGAACGCTTGCACTGATGCGACCGCCGACGATTGTGATCGCGTCACTGTCGGCGAGCGCCATCACCGGTCTGATATTCGCCAGTACGGCGAGCTTCGGCGGATCCGCCTCCGCTGGAGCGATGTTCCTGTTGCTGCCGGTCAGTGCATTGTGCTGCCTGAAAGCGTGGCGCTACGCGCGTACGGCGCTGTTCGTTTTTTCACTCGGCGCGATGGTGCCGCTCATGATCGGCGTGATGCTGACATGGCCGCACCTTCTTCCTGCGACGCCGTACGCAGCCGGCATCGGCGCACTCTTTGGCGGCCTCGCCGGCATGCTGTCACCGACAGCTCGCGCGTGGTACGCATCACTCTCGGCGCACAAACTGCTCGACCTGTGAGGGTTGGCGGGACTGCAGTCAGCGGCTGCGAAGCGTACCCAGGCCGCCATCCACACCAAGCGTCTGCCCTGTGATCCAGCTGTTCGCCGGGTCGAGCAGAAATGCGATCGCGTTCGCCACGTCACCAGGTTCGCCCAGTCGTCCCAGCGCGTGCATCGCGAGTGACGACTGTTCACCCGCGGTGCTGCCCGTGATCCGCGCTGTGAGTGGTGTGCGCACCAGGCCAGGTGCCACGCAATTCACGCGCACCTGTTTGGCGGCGTAGCTGGCCGCGGCGGACAACGTGAGGCTGATCACACCGCCTTTCGCCGCCGCGATCGCTTCGTGATTTGCCAGACCGATGCGCGCCGCCGCCGATGCCACGAGCACGATGCTGCCGCCCGGCGGTTCGGTGTTGTTCATCATCACCCGCGTCGCAGAACGTACCAGCGAGAATGCCGAGCGGAGATTCACGCTCAGCACATCATCAAACTCCTCGGCCTTCGTGAGATGAGCGGGCTTGAGCAACAGCGAGCCAACGCAGTTCGCGGCCCCGTCGATGCGCCCGAACGTCTGCACGGTGGTCTCCACGGCGCGCTCGATATCGGCCGGCAGAGTGGCATCAATCAGGACCGTGCTGGCGCCGAGCTCGGAGCTGAGTGCGTCCAGAGCGCTCGCGTTGCGCGCCGCGAGGACCAGATGCGCACCGCGCGAATGCAGCTGGCGTGCGAGCGTCGAGCCGATGCCACCGGTGGCACCGAGAATGAGATGAACGGGAGCAGTCATGCGGTGCGAATGTCCAGATGCATCGCACGGTTTCACAGATCGTCGTCGCTTACGGCGAAAGCCGCTCCAGCGTCCAGCCGTCGGTCGTGCGACGATATCGGATCCGGTCGTGCAACCGGCTCTGCCGACCCTGCCAGAATTCAACCTGCGTCGGCTCAACCAGATAGCCGCCCCAGTGCGGCGGCAGCGGCGGCGCGGCTCCGTCCGGATACTGCGTCTCAACCGCGCGCACGCTCTCCTCGAGCACCGATCGATTGACGATCACGCTGCTCTGCTCACTGGCCCACGCGCCGATCCGGCTCCCTCGCGGCCGCGTATCGTAGTACGACGCCGACTCACTGCGCGCCAGCTGACGCACGGAGCCATGAATGCGAACCTGTCGCTCCAGCTCCTGCCAGAAAAACACCAGCGCCGCCTGCGGATGCGCCAGCAGGTCGCGTCCTTTCTGACTGCGATAGTCGGTGAAAAATGTGAAGCCGCGCGCGTCCACGCCTTTCAGCAGCACGATACGCGCATCCGGTGTACCGTCGGCACTGACGGTCGCAAGCGTCATCGCGTTCGGCTCTGCGATTGCGGACGCTGTGGCTTGGTCGAACCAGCGCGTGAATTGCGCAATCGGATCGGCGACCACATCTGTGATCTCGAGCGAGGCGAGCGCATACTCGCGTCGCAGGTCGGCTATCAACGTCATTTCGTTTCGATTGGCAGAAATCAGGGGCGACGGCGCTGCGCCACACGATGCATTTCGCAGTGCGCGGCAGCCGCCAGCAGCTCGGCGCGATCGTGGAACGACAGCACCGGCGGTACCAGCAACACCGGGCAGTCCAGCAGCACCGCGAGTGTGTCACGCATGGCCGTCACTGCATCGCCGTCGAAGTCATCGTTGGCCGTGTGGCCGGTGAGCAGGACCCCGGCAACTGACAGCTGACGCGTGGTCACGATCGACGCGAGCATGCGCACATGACCAACCGTCCAGCGGCTCACCGGCTCGACGATCAGGATCTTCAGCTGCCACCGCGCAAACAGATCGAGCATCGTCAGCGATGGTGTGATCGGATCGAGCAGTCCCACCGCGTCAGTCACGACGAGCACCGAGCGACCGTCGCTCAGTTGCTCACGCGCTCGGTCAAACGCAGCGCCGTGCAGCAACGTGCCCGACGCATCGGCGGCGTGCATCGCTGAGCGATCCGCCTCGAACGCGAACGGTGTCACCTGTCGCGGATCATCGAGATGGCCGGCGGCCCAGCGGATCAGCGAGCCACGACTGCCTGCTTCGCATGGTTCATCCAGACCCGTTTCAACCGGTACCATCGCCGCCACGTTCTCACCGTCGTGCGCCAGCATGACAATCAGCATCGCCGCCGCCACAGCCGTCATTTCACCCGGCGTCACGCCGGTCACGGCAAATCCCGGCAGCACCGTCTCGGGCGCCGAAGTGCCGGCGTTGGATTCTGCGTTCGTCGTCATGCCGAGCGCTGCGTTGCCTCCGACGAGCTGAAGATCGATACCGGTTCGGGCCGCGTGTCGATCCGCGGCCGGTTGTACTTGATCAAGGGGGCAGAGCACTTGATCGGATCCGCTTGATCCCGAATCGACTAGTGCTCCGCCGCCGGCGCACTTGCCGGCTTCACCGTCGACGTCTGCGGCAACGACCCCTTGGCGTGAAACATCGGATCGGTCGGATTCCGGTACGTCGCCTTGTGGATGCTCCAGGCGCCGAACCACAGCGCAACCGCGAGCAACGTGGTAGCGATGGCGGCGGGCCATCCTTCGCGGGTCGGCGTGATCGGGACGTGACGTCCTTCGGTCTGGCTGGCCATCGGCTCAATGCTCCTCGTGCAACGGAATGCCGGGGTCTGTCCGCCGGCTCGCACAACGATAACACCGTCCAGAGCCCGGCAGAATTGGCCCAGATCGCCCGCGCTCAGAGTGCCGGCATCCCCTCGACGACGGCCACCAGCTGATCAATTGTGTACGGCTTGGCGAGCAGCCCGTCAACGCCAAGTGCCTCGGCGCGGCCCATCATCGGCGAGCCAGGATTGTCACCGGAGCTCAATACGTACCGGGTGCCCGCGCAACTGGGCACCATGCGCATCCGACGGATCAGCTCCACCCCGTCCATTTCAGGCATGTGCACATCGCACACGACCACGTCAAACGTGAACTGCTCGGCAATCCGCAGCGCATGCATACCATCGCTGGCGCCAACCACCGCGTGGCCGCGCGAAGTGAGGAATCGTGTGAGGAAGCTGATGATCGCCGCCTCGTCATCCACGACCAGAATATCCAGCGCGCGGCCCAGCGGTGCAATCTCGGTTCCCTGCGGAACTCTTTCCTCACCCGTCGCCGTCATCGCCTCCGCTTCCGCTTCGTCCGGCGCGCCAACCAGCGGCAGTCGCACGATGAACTCGGTTCCGCGACCCAGTTCGCTGTGCACATCCACCACGCCACCATGTTCGGTCACGATGCTGTGCACGACGCTCAATCCGAGGCCGGTGCCAACTCCCTCTTCCTTGGTGGTGAAGAACGGATCCCAGATGCGTCCAAGCAGCGACGGCGAGATGCCGGCCCCGTTGTCGATCACTTTCACCACGACGAACGCATCATCGTCGATCTCGGTCAGGATGTCGAGCTCCAGCGTCGCGTCAACCATGGCACGTTCACCACGCATTGCCTCGAGCGCCTGGCGCGCATTAACGACCAGGTTCAGCATCACCTGCTCCAGTCGCGCCGTGTCGCCCTGCACATAAACCGGCTGCTCGGTCAGCACCAACTGCACCCGCACGCCGCGCGTATCGAGTGCATAGCGTTGGGTGTCGACGATGTGCCGGATCACGCCATGCAGATCCACCAGCTCACTGCGCGTGACATTGCCCTGTCGCGCAAAGGTCAGCAGGTCGCGCACAACACGTTCGGCGCGTCGTGCTTCGCGGCCGATCGTTTCCAGCGCCTTGCGATCGTCGGCGGGCCATGATCCACGCAGCAGCAACTGCGAAAACCCGCTGATCGCCGCCAGCGGATTGTTCAACTCATGCGCCACGCCAGCCAGCATGTGGCCGAGTGACGCCATACGCTCGCTGCGCCGCAACCGCTCGTCGCGGCGATGGCGCTCGGTCACGTCTTCGGCAATGCCCTCAAACACCGGCGGCCCGCCGCCCTCGTCCTCCACCATGCGCAGCGAAAGCCGGACGTCGATCAGCTCACCGTCCCGTCGTCGCCACGTGACCTCGACCCAGTCATCCAGTTCGCCGTTTTGCGCCGTGCGCACCAGCCACTCGTAATCCGATGCATCGGCGAAGACGTCGGTCGCCAGATCGAGTGAGAGCAGTTCCTCACGCGAGTCGTAGCCAAGCAACGCGAGCATGGCCGGATTGGCGTCCAGCAGACGCTGGTTTCGCTCCGCCCGGTACACGCCGTACACGGCGCGTCGCACCAGGGCATCGTAGTTTGCGCGCGTACGCGCCAGCGCCTGTCCCGCGAGCCGTCGCTCACTCATGTCGCGCGTGACAGTGATGTAGCCGGTCACGGTGGCATCGGAGTCGCGGATGATCGTCACCCGCGTCTCGACCCAGATGGCCGTGCCATCGGCGCGACGCAGCAACCACGTGGCAACCGGGAATCGCTCACCGCTTGTCATCTTCTCGAGCAGCATCATGGCGATGGCGCGCTCTTTGGTCGTCATCAGCGTCGTGAAGTGCTTGCCGACGTAGAGCTCGAGCGGGAAGCCGAACAGCTCCGGGAAATAGCTCGACGCATACGTCACGATGCCATCCGGATCCATGACCGAAACTGACGCTTCGATTGCCTCGGCCAGCGATCGCATAAGCTCCCGGCCCGGAGCCCCGATCCCTTCGAAAGCTGCGGGGGTGGTGCGGGCAGGCCGCGGATCCATCAGCTCAGTCTCATGCAGGGCATGACGCAAAACCTACACAGCGACAGTGCGATCGCGACGCGGTGAGAAATGCCGCGCCGCGCGATCAGTCTATTGCGCGCGACTCAGCGCCATCTCGATTTCAGACCGCAGCTGCCGGTCGCTCGCGCTGATCGCACCGGCATGCCGCCAGAGCAATTTTCCGTCGGACGAGATCAGCCACGATTCAGGGATTCCGACGGTCGCGAACTGGCCTCGCACCTGATCCTCTGGATCGCGCCCGATGACGAACGTCGAACCCATCGCGTGTGCTGTCTTCGCGACCACGCTATCGGCCTCGGTGTCGATCGAAACGGCGATGAGTCGCAGCCCACGTGGTGCGTAGGCGGTGTGCAGCGTCTGCAATTCCGGGAACTCCGCCTTGCATGGCCCGCACCACGTCGCCCAGATGTTCACGAACGTCACCGGTTGCTTCACAGCGCCTCCGACGCGCGCCGAATCGCCGCCGATGGTCGCCACCGTGAATGCGGGCGACGCGTCGCCGAT
>JANMWU010000214.1:0-5633 GCA_031380785.1 Gemmatimonadaceae bacterium | reverse complement strand
GACGAACGATTGCAGCAGAACGAGGTGTTCCGTTCGACGCTGGAAGCGAATCACATTCCGCTGCGCTATGCGGAGTGGAAGGGAAAGCACACCTGGCAGTACGTGCAGGCGCACATGCCTGAAGGACTGCACTTCATTGCTGATCGCGTGACACGCTGACCGCATCGCGCGACGGCATCGTGCCTGCGCAGCTGCTGTCGATGCGTGCGTATGCACGATTTGTCCGCGTCCCGATACGGTAAAATCACTGTTCTCGCCTTGCTATCCGACGTCTCGCACCGCCAGGTTCCGACTATGGTTCGCTTTGCACCGACGCATACAGGAGCATGGGAAGTCTACGAAGCAAGCGCCGTGCAACGCTTCAGTCGGTCGCTGCCGGCAATGGCGATCGTCACCGGCGTTGCATGGCGACTGCTGCGCGCGGTCTTCCTCGGCACTGGCCCCACCGACGCGCCGCTGTTCTTCGGGTCGGTGATCGCGCTTGGCGTGCTGGTGTTCTTTGGCATGGCTACGCTGCATCTCGGCAACTATCCGCTCAGGCGCTGGGTCTGGCGTGTGCCGGTGTTCGCGCTGGTTGAAGGGGTGGCCGAAGTAGCGATGTCGGCGGTGCTGATTGCGCTCGGGCATGAACCGTACGGCAGCGCCGTGGCCGACTGGAGTGCTCTGACGAGTATCGCATTCACGGTGCTCTCAACGCATGTGCTCGTGCTGAGCGTATATGGCGGCATCCTCGCGGTCGTGGTGCAAGGCATCCGTCGCTCGGTGGCCGCCGCGGGCGACGTGGTCATCGACGATCCGAAAGACGATCAATAGACTGTCGCACGATCGCACGTCACATCGCATGACCATTCACACCGGATTGACTCTCATGCGCCGAGCCGCGCAGCAGCTGTGTCTTGCCGCCGCATTGCTGGCGGCGCCCATTGGCGCCCAGCCCGGGCCGCATCTTCCGAAGGCCGATCCGCGCCATCCGCTCGGCACGCAACGCGAGTGGGCCAGCCTTCAGCAGGAATGGTTGCGACTGCGGATGGAACGCACGCTTCCAGCGCTTATGCGTCGCGACAGCATCGATATGTGGATTCTGCCGATGCGCGAGTACAACGAAGATCCCGTGTTCTCATCGATCGTATCGCCGACCACGTTCGCTGCACGCCGCCGCACGATCTACGTGTTCTATGATCGCGGCGGTGACAAGGGTGTGGAACGCCTTGCACTGGGCGGCACATCACAGGGTGGCCTCTACACGGCGGTGCGATCACAGATCGCCGCCACCAACGTCAGCGCCGGTCGCACGACGGCGGAACTCTGGGGCTCAGCGCAGTGGGACGTGCTCACGAATGTGATCCGTGAACGCAAGCCGAAGCGCATTGCACTCGACATCGACACCACCTTTGCATTCGCCGATGGTCTGACGCTGGGTGAGTACAACGGCATGCAGTCGCGCGACGTGTTGAAGCCGCAGGGTGAGTGGAGTGCGCAGATCGTGCCGGCAGGTCGTCTGGCTGTGGACCTGATTGCAATCAGGCAGCCCGAGGAAGAGGCGACCTTCAATCGCATGAATCGCCTCACCTGGGACATCATCAGCGATGCCTTTTCGTCGAAGGTCATCACGCCCGGCGTGACGCGCACGAGTGATGTGGTGTGGTGGATGCGCCAGCGGATGGCCGACTACGGACTGACCACCTGGTTTCAGCCGTCGGTGGATGTGCAGCGGAAGGGAGGCAACGATGCGTCGCCTGGCGACGATCCGGTGATACAGAAAGGCGATGTACTTCATTGCGATTTCGGTATCACCGCGCTGCGCCTCAACACTGACACGCAGCACATGGCGTACGTATTGCGCGACGGTGAGACCGACGCGCCGGCCGGCCTGCGCGGGGCGCTGCTGAACGCGAACAAGTTGCAGGACATCGTGACATCGGAGGTCAAGCCGGGACGTACCGGAAACGCAGTGTTGCAGACCTCGCGTCAGCGGATGACCAGCGCCGGCATTGATGGCACGATCTATTCACATCCGATCGGCATGCACGGACACGGCTCCGGTCCGCTGATCGGACTGTGGGACTATCAGGACGGAGTGCCGGGTCGCGGCGATCATGCGATGCAGCCTGGCACCTGGTATTCCATCGAGCTGCAGGCGACATCGAAGGTGCCGGAGTGGGGCGACCAGCCGCTGAGTGTAGGTCAGGAGGAGGATGTGATTCTCGACAGCGCCGGCGTGGTGCGGTGGGGCTATCAGCGTCAGACGCAGTTCCACCTCATCCGTGCTGCCGCCGGACCACGTCGGCTGATGAAGTAGGCCGCCGACAGGCTCGTACTGCTATAACTTCCGGAAGGGGTCGGCGGGATGGCCGTCGGCCGGAATTGCTTCGGAAGGCCATGCGAAAAAAGAACAAGGAACTCATCGTGGTCGGTGACCGGGTACTCGTCGCCATCGAGAATGGTGAGGAGCGCTCGTCGGTGGGGTTGTATCTTCCGCCGACTGCCATCGACAATCAGGCGGTGCAGGGTGGTCGCATCGTCGCGACGGGACCGGGGCTGCCGATGCCTGATCTCTCGTCGCAGGACAGCGATGAGCCATGGAAGAATGCGCCCACGGGGGCATCGGGCACGCGCCATGTGCCGATGCAGGCCCGCACCGGCGATTACGTACTGTTCTTTCGCAAGGCGAGTGTGGAAATCACCTTCGAGAACGAGCGCTATCTGGTGGTGCCGCAAGCGGCCATCCTGGCGCTGGTTCGCGATACGAACGTGGCCGACGACGTGGTGTTTTAGTTCACTGAACACCGGCGCAGGCCGTATCACCTCAGGCAGGAGTTGGACGATGTACGACGAGCGTTTTATTGCCCCGATGCGCGCCGAGCTGACGCAGCTCGGTGTGCAGGAATTGAAGACCGCAGCCGAAGTGGATTCGGCGCTGAAGAATGCCGACGGCACAACGCTGGTGGTGGTCAACAGCATGTGTGGTTGTGCCGCGCGCAACGCGCGACCGGCCGTGCGCAGCGCGTTGGAACACGCCGCAAAGCCGGACAAGAGCGTCACCGTGTTTGCCGGTCAGGATCCCGAACCAACGCAGCAGGCCCGCAGCTACTTCACCGGCTATCGCCCCAGCAGCCCGAGCATCGCGCTGATGAAGGACGGCAAAGTGGTGTTCATGCTCGAGCGTCACCAGATCGAAGGGCGCTCGGCCGACGAAATCTCGCACGACCTGGTTGGCGCGTTCGACACCTACTGCGCCTGATTCAGAGCAACCGCAAAAGCAAAAGTTTTCACGCGGGGCTCGCGGGGCTCGCGGGGGCGCGGGGGAGTGCAACTGAAGACTGCTTTGGAAACTGCGCTCGCGGGACGCAGTTACCAAAGCCGTTTTGCAGTTCTCCGCGTCCCCGCGAGCTCCGCGTGAACATTTTGCTCTTACAGAGTCACGCGTAAAACGAAAGCCGGAGCGAAGAGCGAACGCTTCTCAGGAGTACCGCAGCCACTTGAACAACTCCCGGATCGTGGGACGCTTGCCGTACATCAGCAGTCCGACACGATAAATGCGGGCGGAGAACCAGATCGCCGCCGCGCACGCCAGCACCATACCGCCAATGCTCACCGCCAGCTGCCACGCCGGTACCGCCGCGAGGCTCATGCGCATCGGCATCACGATCGGCGCTGACATCGGCAGCAGCGACATCACAACCGATGTCGTGCTCTGTGGCGCGAACGCCACCGGCTGAATGAACACGGCGCTCAGCACCAGCAGCATGATGACCGGTGTGGCGGCCTGCTGCGCTTCGGACTCGCTGTTCACCGTACTGCCGACCGCAGCGTACAGGCACGAGTAGAAGATGAAACCCAGCACGAAGAAGACGACCGGAATCAGCACCAGACCGACCGTCAGCGTCGGCAGGCTGGTGAGCACTTCATTCGAGCGCGTCACGCTGTCAGCCGCCGCCGCCGACATGCCGATCGCCTTGCTCCTGATGATCATCGGCACCACGTTCGAGCCGATCCAGAACGAGCCGAGGATCCACACGGCGAATTGCGTGATTGCCACACCGCCGATACCGATGATCTTGCCGGCGAGCAGAATCTCCGGCCGGACGCTGCTGATCACGACTTCCGCCACCCGCGTCGCCTTCTCCTCGATCACGCTCCGCAGCACCGTCTGACCGTAGATGATCAGCACCATGTACAGCAGAAACGCGACGATCAGCCCGAGCACGCGACTGCCGGCGCCCGACTGCTCGCGTCCCTGTTCACTGAGCTGTGTTTTGTCCAGCGCAACGTCAACGCGCACGATGGAATCGATGGTCGAGATATCGATGCCCGCCCGCTCAAGGCGCTGACTGAGCACCGCCTTGTCGAGCGCGCGGCCCAGTCGGTTCATGTCGCGGAACGTGGTGCTGTTGCGGCCGGCGTAGCGTGCCTTGGTACCCAGCATCGTGCGCGAGTCGAGCACGAGATAGCCTTCGCGCTGCCGGCTCAGCACCGCTCGCGACGCCGTGGATTCGGCCGCCGCACTTTCATTCGCGTTCACCACCACCACCGTCGGACGCACCACCGCGCTGTCGGAGAGCGCCGCCACAACCCGCGGCCCGAGATCGGCACCGGTCGCATCGATGATGATGATGTTCGACGACTCCACCGTCGCCTTGCTGCCCGCGGTCAGAAAGACCGGCAGCGCGGTCAGCAGCAGGAACATCACCGGGCCAAGCAACGTCGCGATCACGAACCACTTGGTGCGGACGCGCTCAAAATATTCCCGACGGATGATTGCAATCAGCTTACCCATGGCCGCTCATCCCCGCTTCCACACCGGTGGCCCCAACCTTCTCCAGAAAGATGCGATGCAGCGAAGGCTGCACGCGCTCGAAGCGCTGCAGCGTCGCGCCCGCGGTCATCAGCTGCTGCAACAGATCGCCGCTCGATGCTCCGGCTGCCAGCTCCAGCTCGAGATAGCGGATCTGATCGTCCATGTTCGCGACCAGGAGCTTGTTGCGCAGCACCGCGTCGACCGCCGCCGTCGGTGCACCATCGAACGCCACCGCCACCGTGCGTCCGGCGTGCGCGGCCTTGACTTCGGACACGGCACCGTCCAGCACCTTGGCGCCGTTTGCGAGAATGCAGACCGAATCGCACAGCTTTTCGGCGTTGTCCATGATGTGGGTACTGAAGATCACCGTCTTGCCGCGCGCCTTGAGATCCACCACGGTGTCCTTCAGCGCCTGCGCATTGATCGGATCGAGGCCACTGAACGGTTCGTCGAGGATCACCAGGTCGGGATCGTGCAGCAGTGTGCCGATGAACTGCACTTTCTGCTGCATGCCGCGACTCAGTTCATCCACTTTCCTGTCGCCCCAATCCTTTTCCGGTGTGCGCAGCGACATGCGCTCCATCCAGCTCGCGATGCGTGACTCCGCGACGGCGCCCGGGACACCTTTGAGTTCGGCCAGGAATTTCAGTACGTCGCGCACCTTCATCTTCTTGTAGAGACCGCGCTCTTCCGGCAGATAGCCGATGCGGTCCAGCACGCCAGCGTCGGTATGGCGCTTGCCGAACAGCGTGATCGTGCCCTCGTCGGGCGCGATGATGTCGAGAATCATCCGGATGGTCGTCGTCTTGCCGGCGCCGTTTGGGCCCAGCAGGCC
>JANMWU010000163.1:0-2213 GCA_031380785.1 Gemmatimonadaceae bacterium | reverse complement strand
GGTGCGCATGGTGACACTGATTCCGGAAATCCCGGGCAACGCTCTGATTCTGCCCGATTTCGCCAAGATGATGCCGATCGCCAAGGGCGGGCAGAATGTAGCGCATGTGTACAAAGTGTCCGACTTTCGCACGCGCGGCGTAAATGCACCGATTGCTACGAAGTCCGAAGTCGAAGCAGCCTTCCCGGGTTTCGGCAGGGCATCGGCGTCGGTGCAGCACATGATCAACAAAGTGCCGGCGGCGAGGCCGCTGAACCCCAATGCCCCCGTGTTCGTCCCGCGCGCGATCGTGTAGCGGCTCGTTGCCGGCGACGCGCGTCCGAGACGCTTCCCGATCCGCTCCGTGGACAGCGTTCGGATCTGACTGATCTTCACCCAGGTTCGTTTGGACAGTGTGGAACTTACGAGTTCGAGCGTCAGGGGAAAGCCAGCGCGCTGCACCTGGCTCGTGAGTGCGACGGCGATAACAGTGCCTGAGCGCTCGTTGAACACATCGTGCTGAGAATCAGCACTGGGCGCTGCCCTGCTTGCTCATCCTCAGTGGTATGACAATACGTCATACTCCATTCGTCGCGCATGGGTAAGCGTCGCGAGCCGGTAATTTTGTGAAAACAAGAAAATCAGCGCCAGCCCGTCAGACCTCCCGCACCCGCTTCCCGAGCGGCGCGAACGACACCGCCGCCAGCCGGAAATGCGCGAAGCCGAACGGAATCCCAACGATCGTCGCGCAGAAGCCGATTCCCGCGACGACGTGCGAGATCCAGAGCCAGATACCGGCGAAGATCACCCACAACACGTTCGCCAGTTCGGTGCCGGCAATCGGCCGTTCGCCCAGGTCGCGGACGTCGACCAGCGTGCGCCCGAACGGCCACGCGGCGAATCCCGCGATCCGGAACGCGGCAACAGCAAACGGCAGGCCCACGACGGTGATCGCCAGCAGGCAACCGAGCGCGATCCAGGCCGCGCCAGCCAGAAGCCCGCCGCCGATGATGAACCAGAGAAGATTGAGGAGCAGAGTCATTGTTTTCCACGCAGTCAAACGTCGCGGCAGGATGCGGCGCCGCACTGCGTGACCCTACGCGTGAGTGGGATCGAGAGATTCGGTTCGGCGCTACTGCTCGAGGTCGTCCGTTCCTACGTCATCTGACGTATCGAAACCTTCTGCCTCCGATCTGATCTTGCGGAGTCGACTTCGCTACAGACTGCGTCGCACCGGACGCGTCCGTGCCGGAGTCCCGCATCCCGCTGACCATGCACCGTCTCGCCGCCGCCAGTCTCGCGTTCGCCGCGAGCACCGTCAGTACCCCCGCCTGCGCGCAGGAAATGACGTCGACCGACAGCACGAAAAGCCGTTCGTCGATGATCGGCGGTACGATCATGATTCCGCAGGTGAGCGGCGGGTCAGGCGCCGAATTCACCGCCGTAGGTCTCACCGTAAGTCCAGCGCGTCCGAACCGACTCGGCGCCGAGTTGGCGTTCGTGATTGTGCCTTACGCGCTCGGCTTTGGCGTCGTAGCAGGCGCGGTACGCGCCAACATCGGCCTGCCGATCCGGCTCGGTCCGAACATGCTGCTCGTTCCTTCGGCCGGGCTCACGTTGCTTGGTGCGCTCGGATCTGGCGTAGGCGGCGGCAGCCGTGGCGTGAATGGGACTGTGGCGCTGGTTTACGTCTTCGACGCCAACCCGGCGAGCGCATCGATCGGTGTGCGCGCGGCGCTCGCCGTACATCAGTTTGGAAGCGGTCAGGAGGGCGCGCTCCGGATGTTTGAACTCGGGATCGTGCGATGGCGGCGGTGAGCGGGGCCAGTTCGAGCATATCGTGCCATTTATGAAGCACTATCAAATCATCAACGGGCCAGAATACTTCTTGCGCGCGGCCCACGAATGCGCCAGCTCACCAGCGCCCGAAGCGATGCTGCGGCACACCATGAATCACTGGGTGCATCACCGCGGTCAGATGACGGTGTATCTGCGCCTGATGGGCCCCGACGTGCTGGCGCTGTACGGGTCGTCGGCAGACGACACGCGTTTCGATTGAGGCACGCACCTTCGATCGAGTAAGTTCACCCACTGTGACGCAACGCCTTTCCACTCGCGTGCTGGTCATCGGCAGTGGCGTCGCCGGTCTTTTCACCGCATGGCGTTGCGGTGAACAGGGCCCGGTGCTGCTGATGACCAAGCGCACCTTGCGAGACTCCAACACGATGTGGGCC
>JANMWU010000059.1:0-2510 GCA_031380785.1 Gemmatimonadaceae bacterium | reverse complement strand
ATCTGCGGCGTGGATGAAAAAGAAGACCAGCACTGGAGCCGCTATCTCGGCTCGCTGCTGCTGTTCAGCCTCGTATCGCTGCTGCTGACGTACGTGGTGTTGCGCGTGCAGCATCTGCTGCCGCTCAATCCGCAGAAGTTCCCGGCGCTGCCGGATCGCCAGGCGTTTGAAACGGCGGTGTCGTTCACCACCAACACCAACTGGCAGAGCTACAGCGGCGAGTCGACGATGTCGTACTTCTCGCAGATGACGCAGCTGGCGTTCCACAATTTCGCGTCGGCGGCGGTGGGCCTGTGCGTCGCTGTTGCACTGGTGCGCGGCATCTCACGGCGCGGCGAAGAGGCGCGTGGTCGGCTCGGCAATTTCTGGGTCGATCTCACGCGTGGCACGCTGTATGTGCTGCTGCCGGCGTCGCTGCTGCTCTCGCTGCTGTTCGTGCAGCAGGGTGTGATTCAGAACTTCAAGCCATATCTGGACATCACCACGCTCGAAGGCGCGAAGCAGACGCTCGCGATGGGCCCTGTGGCGAGCCAGGAGATCATCAAGCAGATCGGTACGAACGGCGGCGGATTCTTCAATGCAAACTCCGCGCATCCGTTTGAAAACCCGACGCCGTGGTCGAACTTCTGGTCGCTGATCACGATCTTCATGATCCCGTCGGCGCTCGTGTATCTGCTGGGCCGCATGGCGCGCAACGTGAAGCATGGCTGGTCGGTGTGGGCCGCGATGTTCGTGTTGTTTTTCGGTGGCGTCAGCGCGACGTACTGGGCCGAAGCACGCGGCAATCCGATTCACGCGGCACGAGGGATTGATGTGGTCACGACCGAGAGCAATCCGGGTGGCAACATGGAAGGGAAGGAAGTGCGCTTCGGCATCGCGAATTCGGCGCTCTTCGCCGTGGTCACAACCGACGCATCGTGCGGTGCGGTGAACGCGTGGCACGATTCGTTCACGCCGCTGGCCGGCCTGGTGCCGATCATCAACATGCAGCTCGGCGAAGTGATCTTCGGCGGCGTCGGCGCGGGACTGTATGGCATGCTGATCTTCGTCGTGCTGACGGTGTTCATCGCCGGGCTGATGGTCGGGCGCACACCGGAATATCTCGGCAAGAAGATCCAGGCGCGCGAGGTGCAGGTGACGATGCTCTACGTCCTTGCCGCAGCGGCGTCGATCCTGGTGTTCACCGCGATCAGCGTCGTGTCGAAGGACGGACTGGCGGGCCTGAACAACAGTGGACCGCACGGCCTGTCGGAAATTCTCTACGCGTTCTCGTCGGCCACCGCCAACAACGGCTCGGCATTCGGTGGGCTCACTGCGAGCACGTACTACTACAACACGACGCTCGGCATCGCGATGCTGGTCGGTCGCTTTGCGCTGATCGTGCCGGTACTCGCGCTGGCGGGTTTCCTTGCTGAAAAGCGCGTCGTGCCCGAGTCCAGCGGCACGTTTCCCGTGAGTGGTGTGCTGTTCACGACATTGCTGGTCGGCGTGGTGCTCATCGTCGGCGCGCTGACGTTCTTCCCGGCGCTCGCCCTTGGCCCGATCGTTGAACACTTCCTGATGGGGACCGGAGTTCTCTTCTGACCATGAATGCTTCCACTGCAGGTTCCGCATCGCGGTCGGGCAGCGCAAACCGTCCGATGTTTGCGCCGGAAATCGTCAAGCGTGCCATTGCTGATGCGTTCCGCAAACTCGACCCGCGGCTGATGGTGAAAAATCCGGTGATGTTCGTGGTGCTCATTGGGTCAGTGTATACAACCGTGGTGCTGCTGCTCGATGCGGCACGCGGCAAGTCCGGGCTTGGCTTTCTCCTGCAGCTCGCGCTCTGGCTCTGGTTCACGGTGCTGTTCGCGAACTTCGCTGAAGCGATGGCGGAAGGGCGGGGCAAGGCGCAAGCCGATTCGCTGCGCAAGAGTCGCACGCAGTCCAGCGCGCGCAAGCTCGCGTCGGGCGCCGCGTTGAATGGCAAGCCGGAGACGGCCAAGGTGACAGAAATGCCAGCGCCGACGCTCCGTCGCGACGACTTCGTGCTCTGCCTGCCTGGCGACAGCATTCCGGGCGACGGCGAAGTCGTGGAAGGTGTGGCGTCGGTGGACGAAAGTGCGATCACCGGTGAGAGCGCGCCCGTGATCCGCGAGAGTGGCGGCGATCGCTCAGCCGTGACCGGCGGCACACGCGTGTTGTCCGACTATCTCGTGATCCGCATCACGGCCAATCCCGGCGAAACGTTCATCGACCGAATGATCGCGCTGGTGGAAGGCGCGTCACGGCAGAAGACGCCGAACGAGATCGCGCTCACGATCCTGTTGTCCGGGCTGACGATCGTGTTCGTGCTGGCAGTGGCAACGCTGCAGCCGTTTGCGATCTACGCGCAGTCACCGGTACCGATTCCGGTGCTGATTGCGCTGCTGGTCTGTCTGATTCCGACCACGATCGGTGGGTTGCTGTCGGCCATCGGCATCGCCGGCATGGATCGCCTGATTCAGCAGAATGTGATTGCGATGAGCGGT
>JANMWU010000058.1:0-2059 GCA_031380785.1 Gemmatimonadaceae bacterium | reverse complement strand
GCTGGACTCGGCGCGCGCGGCCGAGACGGGGCGGAATCTGCGCCGGCTGGAGGTGTTTCGTGACGTGGTGGTAGACACGAGCGCCGATGGTTCGACGCTACGCGTTGTGACGCGCGACGGCTGGACGACCCGGCCGTACGTCACGTTCCGAAGTACCGGCACGCAGAAGCTGTACAGCGTCGGCCTGCTGGAAACGAACTTTCTCGGACTCGCGGCCACGCTCGATCTGCAGTACGCGCAGGAACCTGATCGCTCGCAGCTGCGGCTCGCCTTCGGTGCACCACGATTCCTTTCCAACCGCATCAGCACCGGTGTGTTCTACAACCGGTTCTCTGACGGGAGCAGCGAAGGGTTTGCGATCGAACAGCCGTTCTTCTCACTCTCGTCGCGGAATTCCGCGCGCGTGAGCTTCGTGAATTTCGAGGGACGTGTGTTGCGCTTCGTCGGTGGCAATCCCGTTGCGGCCGATTCACTCGACCGACGCTTCACACTGGCGTACGCGGGCGCGGCACATGCACTGCGCGCGTCGCCGCGAGGCTATGTGCGGGTCGGCTTCAGTGCGCAATATCGCCGCGATGATTTTGCACCGCGGCGCGGCACACCAACGGTCATTCCGCGCACAGAGACGGGCGCGGTGACAGGTTACGTCGACCTGAGCAAGGCGAAATTCCTGCTGACGAAAAACTACCGGTCGCTCGGTCAGCCGGAAGACGTTGACTTAAGCACCACGGTGCGGCTTGGTGTTGCTGTTGCGCCGAGTGTGCTGGGTTACGATCATTCAGCGGTCGGTCCGGCGCTTTATGCGCAGACTGGTACTTTGCTGCCGCACGGCTTTGCGACGATCGTCGGTCGGATGTCGGGTCTCGCCAGCGCCGGCGCAATCGACAGCGGGACGGCGAGCGTCGCGGGTACGTTTGCGCTGCAACCGACGCCGAATCAGCTGTTCGTGGCGTACACCATGTTCGGCTGGCAGCGAAATTCGTATCCCGGTGGCGAGTACGATCTTGGATTGACGCGCGGTCCGCGCGCGTTCGCGCTGCATTCGTTCACCGGTAATCGACAGCGGTATGCGATGGCCGAGTATCGCTGGACAGTGCTGCCGAACATACGGAAATCTTTCGCGGCGGGCGTGGCAGCGTTCGGCGAAACGGGCGGTGCCTGGTTCAACGGATCGTCGCCGCGCTATGGCAAGGACGCCGGTGTCGGTATCCGGTTTGCGCCATTGCGGTCAGCGGCCACAATTGGTGCGTCGCGCATCGATCTTGTCCGACGTTTCGCGACTGATCGAGCGGCAGCGGGCTGGGTTGTCGTCGTCGGAACCGGTTTCACTTTCGACGCGCTGCGCTGACAGCACGCGTGGCTCGTCTACGCGCGAATTGCGGTGACTGCGCGCGCGTCAACGGTGAGCTCGGCGTGCGTGGCATTGATCGACTCACCATCGATCTGCAGCGTCAGCGGCGACGAAAGAACGGCCGTGTGCCAGCGAATCGTGCGAACACCTGGCAGCCTTTCCTCTGACGTGCGGGGATCACGCGGTGCCGCAACGCCGCGCGCCATCAGTATCCAGTAGTGCAGTGGCGACGCAACTGCGGCGGCGATCGCGAGCCCGTCGTCTTTCTCGACGCCACGCCACATCACCTTGCCGAATGCGTAGTGTGGAATGTTGTACACGCCAACGTTGTGCACGACGTCGGTCGGCTTCACCCACTCGCCGCCATCGATGACGAGTGACACGCCGCGCATTCGCTTCGGCACATTCAGAATCAGCGCAGTCCAGCCGGCGTACAGTCTGGATCGATAGCGCAGCGAGGAGTAGCGCTGCAGGAAATTGGATTCGAAGCCGGTGCTGCAACTCACGAGTGCAATCGGCGCCGCCGGAATCGACGTGCGCATGATGTCGAGTGAAGTGGTTTCGCCTTTCTCCAACGCATCGATCGCAATCGCCGCGGAACGCAGGCCGAGTGTGTGGGCGGTGGCGTTGCCGGTGCCGAAGGGGACGAGGGCGAGTGTGCGTTGCAGCTCGCCACGGCGGTCCATCAGTGTTGTCAGTGCGTTGAAC
>JANMWU010000025.1:0-18769 GCA_031380785.1 Gemmatimonadaceae bacterium | reverse complement strand
AAGTTTGGCGTGTAACCCGCTGTCTGCTCGAAGTACGACACCTTCGTGAACAGGTGACGATACATCCCCGCCACGTTGCCGACGAAGTCGTTCTCACTCGCGGCAACACCCACGAACTTGCGCTGCAGCGCGCCAACGCCGGCTGACAGCTCCAGTTTGTCGATGTCGGTGTTCACGAACTGGTAGCCGAAGCCCACCCCTTCCGCGATCTGACTTGTCAGACCCGCCGGCGTGTTCCGCAAGCCGTCCATTGACAGATACGCAGTCAGTTTCCGGGTCAGATTGTAGTCGCCGCGAATGCCTGCCTGATACAACTCGGCATTCTTCACGCCGTTCGCCGTGCCGCGCAGTGCGCTCGCCGACTGCGTGAATTTCCAGGTGGGAAACGCGTAGCTGTAGCGCTGGCCAAGCGCCAGCGTGGTCACGTCCTGATTGCCCTGGCTCGCCGCAAGTGAGAAGTCGGCGACGAATTCATACGGCGGCTTTTTCGGTGCCGCCGCGGCAGGTGCCTGCGCCATCACGGCGCCGGTGCTCACCACCGACAGGAACAACGATCGAGCGAACTGACGCATCATGCGACTGCTTTCCTTGGTTTCTGGAATCGTTGACGAACCATCCACACCAGCACCAGCACCAGCAACACCGCACACAGAATCGGAACCAGCAGCGCGATGGCCGATGTCACAAGAGCTCCCACCAATTCGCCGGTGGACAGCACCGGATTGGCCGCACCGCCGGTAATCGCCGTGCTCTTGAGCCGGAGCAGCGCCGTCGCACCATGCAGCAATCCGGCCGCGCCACCGCCGCCGATGATCGCGATCCCCCACGCCAGCACCGGCGGCAATGTTGTGATCGCCGCCGCACTCGCCAGCACACCGGCGATCACGGCCGCCGGTGCCGCCGCCACATCCAGCGCGTTGTCGAGCCACGGCACGTAGTACGCCGCCACTTCAACCAGCGCGGCCGTCCCCAGTGCGATCAACGTCGGCAGCGTCGACAGTACCGCAAAGCTCTCATTCAGCGGCAACAGATGCGCGCGCCCCGCCAGGCCAAGTGCCAGCAGCGGCACAAAAACGCGAAAGCCGCACGCTGCCGCCAGACCAATGCCGGTCAGCACACTCAGAATCGTCGTGGTGTCCACGGACCAGCGCTCCGGTGTGCCGCGTGATTGATTAGAAGAATCTTATACGGGCCTGCCGCCCCAATACAAGCGTGTCGATGCGTCAAACCCGATCATTTCAGGCCCTGTCCATATTTACGATGTGACAATTTCAACTGAAACACCCGCACCGCGCATCGGCGTCGTGATGGGCAGCCGCAGCGACTACCCCGTGCTCGCGCCCGCGGTTGCGCTGCTCGAAGAGTTCGGCGTGCCGCACGAAGTGCGCGTGGTCTCCGCACATCGCACACCGGATCAGATGTTCGCCTATGCGGCGTCCGCGCGCGAACGGGGGCTGTGTGTGATCATCGCCGCGGCCGGCGGTGCGGCGCACCTTCCCGGCATGTTGGCGGCGAAGACGCTCGTCCCCGTCATCGGCGTGCCGGTCGCTGCAACGGCACTGGCCGGAATCGATGCGCTGCTTTCGATCGTGCAGATGCCGACGGGCATTCCCGTCGCAACGGTTGCGATTGGACAACCGGGCGCTGCCAACGCAGCGCTGCTGGCGATGCAGATCCTCGCCACCACCGATGCCCCGTTGCACGCGAAACTGACCGCGTGGCGCGCGGCGCGCACGCAGGAAGTGCTCGATCAGCCGGATCCCCGACCCGCCGCATGAGCACCACGCTGCCCGGCGCAACGATCGGATTTCTTGGCGGTGGTCAGCTGGCTCGAATGTCGGCACTCGCGGCGCGAGCGATGGGCTACGATGTGCACGTGCTCGATCCCGATCCCGACTGTCCCGCGGCAGCCGTCGCCTCGCATCTCGTGACCGCAAAGTACGACGATGTTGACGCGGCATCGGCGTTCGCGCGCAGCTGTGACGTGATCACACTCGACATCGAGCAAGTCGCGACCACCAGCATTGCGGCGGCATCGTTGCACTGTGCGGTGTACCCCGGTGCCGCGCCAATCCACATCATTCAGGATCGTGGCCGGCAGAAGAATTGGCTTCAGCAGCAGCAATTTCCGGTGGCTCCTTTTCGCATCGCACACTCTCCGCTCGAAGTGGCGCGCGCGTACGAGCAGCTCGGTCGCAGTATCGCGAAGACCACCAGTGGTGGATACGACGGCCGCGGACAGGCGCGCATCCGCAGCAGCAATGACCTGCCGGCGGCGGGCGCACTCACTCAGGCATCCACCGTCGTTGTTGAACAGTGGATTGAGCTCGCGGGCGAAATCTCGGTCATGGTCGCGCGCGGCAGCACGGGCGAAATTCGTACCTTCCCGCTCTCATGGAACCATCACGACAACGGAGTGCTGACATGGGCCATGACACCAGCGCCGGTCAGCGACGCGACATCCGAGGCCGCGACTTCACTCGCGATCGGCATCGCCAACGCACTCGATGTCGTCGGTCTCCTCGCCGTGGAACTGTTTGTCACCAGCGATGACACACTGATGGTGAACGAACTCGCGCCACGGCCCCACAACACCTTTCACGCCACCGAGCGCGCCTGTGTCACCAGCCAGTTCGAGCAGCAGGTGCGCGCGGTCTGCGGTCTGCCGCTCGGCAGCACCGCGTTGCTCTCAGCCGGTGCGATTGTGAATCTGCTCGGTGATCTCTGGCGTAGCGACACCGAAGCACCCGACTGGGAAAGTGCGCTGCACCTGCCCGGCGTGCGCCTGCATCTCTACGGCAAGAAAATCGCGAAGCCAGGCCGAAAGATGGGGCATCTCTCCGCCGTCGGCCCCACACCCGAAGCCGCCCGGGACACTGTGCTTGACGCATATTCGCGGCTGCTGCCGCGATAGTTCGATCGCACCGATTTATCAGCGAATGCCTGACGACACTTTCTCAGGAATCGCGCACAACACAGAACTCGACGCTGCGCGCGTGCTACCGCGGCGGTTCGAGCTTCTCTGAGCGCTCCGTCGGCTGGCGCAACCGACTGACAAGCATTCCGACGCCGGTGCCGAGCATTGCCGGCACGAACGCCAGCATCGTCGAGGCCGGATGATCAACCGTGTATGGCAAAGGATGATGCGTCACCGCCGCCACCAGATGCGCCAGCGGTACGGACGCGCCCAGCATCAATCCGCGGCGCCACGCGCCATCCGGGTGCCACGCGGCCAGCACGAATCCGGCGGAAAACAGCACCGCCACCGGTCCCTGCACATCGACGCTATGCAGATCCGTGACGCCGACAACGACACCCGCAGCAACCGTCAGCAGCATCGCCAGCATGCCTGTCACGCGCGTCTCCGGGAAAGAATGAGCGGAATATCGCGCGCCTGATCGAATTGCGACACGCCACACTGTTATAACGTTAGGCCGTGCCTCTCTCCCCGATTACTGGTCACGCTCAGCTGCGTCAGCGCCTTGGCAGCGCCTTGACGCGCGGCAGTCTGCCCGGGTCGCTCCTGCTGCATGGTCGCAAAGGCGTCGGCAAGCAGCGGCTGGCACTGTGGCTCGGCCAGGCCATGCTCTGTTCCGGCTCACCGCAGCCCTGCGGCGCCTGCCAGGCGTGTCGCTATACAACTGAGCTCACGCACCCCGATCTCTACTGGTTCTTCCCTGTACCGCGTGCTGAAATCTCCGATTCATCACCCGAGGAAGCGCTGGCGTACATGCGTGGCGCGATGCGTGACCGGGCGCAGTCCGGCGGGCTCTGGGCAGCCGGCAGCGGCAGCGAAGCCATCTATGTCGAAATGATTCGCGCGCTCGTTCGCGCCGCCGCCAGTTCACCGGCCATGGCCAACCGCAAAGTCATGATCCTTGGCGACGCCGATCGACTGATCGCGCAGGAAGGCAGCGATCAGGCCGCCAATGCGCTGCTTAAACTGCTCGAGGAGCCGCTGCCCGACACGACACTGGTGCTCACCACCAGCGAGCCCGGCGCGCTCCTCCCGACAATCCGCTCGCGCGTCGTTGCCATCCGCGTCGCGCCTCTCTCGCCCGCAGAAGTCCGGCAGTGGGCGGCCTCTGACGACATCCGGGCGAAGCTCGGCCGACTCGACGATGCCGTTCTCCATCGAGCGTCGGGAGCCCCCGGCGCATTGCTCGCCGGCACCGCCCACGATTCAGCCGACACCCACGCGCGAGCCTGGCTCCGCACTCTTCAGGGCGATACAGCGGAGCGATTCGTGGCGGTGCTGTCGGAGAAACCCGCCGGCGCCCGCGGCGGCTTCGCCGATGCGCTCGACGCGCTCGACGGACTGCTCCACGCCAGGCTCCGGCCCGCCGTGGATTGCGGCGGCGATGCGACCGCACTGGCCCGGGCACTCGACGTAGTCGAGGCTGCCAGAGAACGCACCGGCCACAACGTGAATCCTACCCTCATCACAGCGGAGCTTCTCCGTGAACTTCGCACGCTCGGCATAAGCCCATGAATTCAGGCGAACTCAGCCATATTGACAGTACCGGCGAAGCCAGAATGGTTGACGTATCGGTCAAACCGGACACGAATCGGGTGGCCTCCGCCTCTGGAGCCATCCGTATGTCGGCCGCTACCTTTGATCTCATCAGGCGGCAGGCCCTGCCGAAGGGCGACGTTCTGACGGTGGCAAAAATTGCCGGAATTCAGGCTGCGAAACGCACCTCGGACCTGATTCCCCTCTGCCATCCGCTGGCGCTCCGTGGTGTGGATATTGCCCTTGTGTTGGACTCTTCTCTCCCGGGGATTCGTGCGTCCGCGCAAGTTCGGACGGTCGGACCAACGGGAGTGGAGATGGAAGCGATGGCTGCCGTGTCAGTCGCTTTGTTGACGGTGTACGACATGGCCAAGGCCGTCGATCGGGAGATGATCCTGACCGACATCCGGGTGGAGGCGAAGGACGGAGGGCGCACAGGTTCCTGGCGCCGTTCGCCACCGGGAGACGAGACGAAACCGTAAGGTGGATCGTCGTTTTCCATGATCAGCGATGCGTTCCGCCCGGGCACCACGGCGGAGTGTTTCGCGCCACTGGCGCTGACGCGTCGGGAGTTTCTGAAGCATGGCTTCTGATTTCCGATGTGGCGCGCCCCTGACGCGAGGGTAGCACCAATGCACGATCTGAGAGGAACGTACGTTCATCGTGGCGATGCAGAGCGGCTCCGCCGCCGTTTCCGCCACTGGATCATTGCCGGCGGCGTTGTTGCCACGGCACTGGCCGCCGGTCGCCGACCGGTGGTGCAGGACGCGCGAGCCGAAGCAACCAGCCGATTTATTGCGGCCGCTTCGGTTTCCCGCGTGGCGACGGTCGCAGACCGGCTCCAGGCCGCTGACACGGCCCGACGGGCCACGCAGCGCCTCCAGCGCTGGAACCGCATCTATACATTTTCGCGCCGCTGGATGGTCGACACCGAGCTGGCCCGCGCCATTCATGATGCAGCCCTCGAAGTGGGACTCGATCCTGAGCTGGGCTTCCGCCTGGTGAATGTCGAGAGCCAGTTCAAAGAGCACGCAACCAGCGGCGTCGGTGCCGCCGGCCTGACGCAGGTGATGCTGCCGACTGCGCGCTATTACGACTCCAAGATCACCAAGGAGAAGCTTTACAAGCGCGAGACCAATCTGCGCATCGGCTTCAAGTACCTCCGCGACCTGATCGACGAGCACCATGGCAACGTCAAACTCGCCCTCCTCACCTACAACCGCGGCGCACAGGCTGTCCAAAACGAGCTCTCGCTCGGCTTGGACCCGTCCAATGGCTACGATCGCAAGGTCATGCGGGGATACAGTGGCTCCGCCCGCGTCCGCAGTGTCGCGTCGAGTCGCTCCGACGACTGAGACGGTTAGGCTCTACTGAGAAACGCCAAAACGGGCGCTCCCCTCGCAGGGTGCGCCCGTTTTGGCATTCTGCCCTTCTCCGCCTTGCACTTCCGCGACAAACGGATGACCGCCGCACCGGCCCTCCCCATTCGAGTAGCTAGCGCCGCGAAAGATGAGTTTTTTTCGCGCCTGGGTGCCGGTGTTTGCCGGACTGGGCCGCTGCCTTTCTGGCAGCACGGGCTCGTGACGCGGAAGATCGCCTCGCAGCCGCGATCGCCTTTCTCGACGGCCGGCGTACCACCAGCATCTGGCCGGCCCTAACCCGGCCGCCACGAATGCCGTTCATCGCCTTGAGCTGCGCCACTGACACGCCGCTCCTGCGAGCCACGCCGGCCAGCGATTCGCCTGATCGGACTCGCACCCGCTTCGCGACCAGCGCCCCCGAATTTCCGCCAAAGCGTGCGATCGAGGGGTCCGGAACGTCGCGGGCGCCGGCCACAGCCTGCGGTGTCGGCACGCGGAGCACAGTGCCGGCGCGAACCAAGCCCCGACGGTCAAGCGACAGCTTCGGATTGACCCAGCGAATTGACCGCATCGGTATGCCGGCATCCTCCGCAATTGCCTGCACGCTCCTGGTTGTGCCAATACGCTGCTCATGCCAGCCGATGCGCTCCGATTCCGGCATGACCTTCAGCACCGAATCGAACGTGCGACTCGCACCGACCGGTACACGCACCTCCGAGATTTCATTCGGTGGCGTGACGCCGCGCAGGAAGTGCGGATTGAGATCACGAATCGCATCCAGCGTTGTGCCTGATGCCCTGGCAATTGCTGCCATCGTCGTGCCACCGGAGACGTTCACCGAGTCGTACAGATACGGCGGCAGCGTGTCCACGCGCAGTCCGTATCGCGACGGTTCCTTCGCGATCAGCGCCGCAGCGATCAGCTTCGGCACATACGCCTTCGTTTCGGTCGGCAGATAGCGCTGCTGCGCGAGTGCAAAGAAACGGTCCTCGCCCTCGGAACCATCCAGCTCTTCCGAGAACCGCTTGAGGCCCCGCGACATCCGACCCGGGCCGCCGTTGTATGCCGCGGCCGCCAGATACCAGCTGCCGTACGCATCATGCAGATCGGTGAGAAAGTCGATCGCGCCGTCAGTCGAGCGCATCGGATCGCGGCGCTCATCCACCCACCAGTCCACGCGCATGCCGATGCCGCGTGCGGTTGGCGCCATGAACTGCCATATCCCGACCGCTGCTGCGCGTGAGTACGCGTGCGGGCTGTAGCTGCTTTCGATCAGCGCGAGATACGTCATGTCTTCGGGCAGCCCGGACTCACGAAACTTCTTGCGCAGCATTGCATCGAATCGGGTGCCGCGACTCATGCTGCGCTCCATGTACTCGCGTGCGCGCCCCGTGAAGATGCCCACGTATTGCGCCACCATCTGGTGCGTCTCGTAACTGCGCACATCGATGTCCCACGTCGCGCGCGCATCGGTCACACCCGGTCCACTTGCCGCTGTGACAACCGGAACGCCGTCGAATATTGCTGCCGCTCGTGTGACAACTTCCGAGTCGGTGACCAGTGACGCCGAAGCGGAATCGCGGTGCGTTGTGTCCGCAACTGGCGTCGCGGCAGCTGCCACCGCCGCGATGGCGACCGGTACCGCCGCTTCCGGTGACGGCGCCGGCGCTGAGGTGTGCGCCGCACATCCCGTCACCAGCATGAGGGCTGCGATTGGCAGGCAGTTGCGCGTCACAGGTGACAGTGGAAAATGGTAGGCGGTCACAGCAGTCGAATCGTCGAGTCTAGCTGTCGCTCTCGAGGCGCGGAACCGGCACAGAAGCGTGCAATCATCATCGCGCTGACCAAGTGATCGCTACGAACGCAACACGCCTCCCATCAACGGGTTCGCGATCAAGGGGACAGAGCACTTGATCCTGCATTGCCCGGCAGGCGCGCACGGCGTAGCGTCGCCGGCATGCCACTCACCGTCCGACACTTCGCGCGCCTCGTCGGTTTCGTCTCACTCGCTGCATGCGCATCTCACACCGCGACGAGCTCTTCTATACGCGAATTGGATGCCAGCGCCGCCATCGGGTCGCGGGCCGCCCGAACAAAAGGCGCAACTGTCCGCGTTGTGGCGTACCGGCTCGACGGCCGAGGGCCTCATATCGCGGTGCGCGGCGACTCACTCGTCCACGCCGCCTCATCGCCGACATTGCGCGCATCGTGCATCCATTCATGCAGCGATAACTCGGCGAGGCCCGATTGACCAGCGTGCCGCACCGATCGGCGTTGTCAACTGCTCAACACAACGGCGCTGCCATGTTGCGCCGTCGCGCGATGCTTTTCTGTTCCGCTCAAAAAACGCAACCGCTTGACGCAAGGGCGCTGCGCAGTTCGTTCGTAGCAGCGCTTTGGCGTTGCGCTTGTCTCTTCCGTTCAGTTCAACGCAGCGCGCAACGACTACCACAGCCGCAGCAGACCCGCTGTCAGCAGCGCAATCGCCTGACCCGCAATCACGTCCAGCGGATAGTGCACGCCCAGTGCAACGCGGCTGTATCCAACCAGCACTGCCAGCGGCAGCAACCAGATGCCAAGCGACGGAAAGGTCAGCGCGTACATCGCAGCGACAGCCATCGCTGCGGCTGAATGACCGCTGGGAAAGCTGAACCGATCCGGCGCTTCGATAACCGTATTTCCGCGGCTGATCTCCGCCGGACGCTCGCGACTCACACTGCGCTTGATAATCTGGGAGACCAGGAACGCGACCAGCAACGCAACTGACGTATGCGCGGAGGCGTAGCGACTGACCGGGAAAAACAATCCCACCACGCACGCCGCCACGGTGACACGCGCACCGCCGAGGTGCGTCATCAGCAACCAGAAATTCCGCCAGAACGTCGGAATGTCCGGACTCAGGCGCAGCCGGTAGTACCAGAAGAGATCCCGGCGCAGGAGTCGTGCGAACAGAGAGCCATTCATACGCAGAAGAATAACCCCCACTCAGTGTATCGGCGTAACAGCGCCGTCCTGACGCGACATCGGTTTGCCTACGACGCTGTGGAGCGCGTTGTTACACCCGGCGCGATGAAATGGCGCGACTCAGCTGGTTTCGCAATGCGGGCACTGCTGTACCGCGCACGGCACCGACGAACTCAGGCACACCGCTCGCCGAGCGTGCACCCGGGCGCTGTAGCGTAGCTGTCACGCCCCGGTGGCGCTCGCTGCTCGGCCTTCGACGTGCGAGGCGTGCACGCGCAGCATCACATCACGTTGCGGCGTCGGATCACCGCTCGAAAAGGCCTGCGGCACGATGCGCCGGAATGTCTCGACGGCATGCTGCCACAATGCCTCAGCTACCGGTCCGCCATGCGGATCGAGCACTTGTACGCTGCCATGCACCACAACGCTCTGCCAGTCAAACAATCCGCGCACCTCGTCCACTTCGAGTGCTACCCACGGCTGATGCTCAAGCATTGCCACCTTGGTGCCGTGTGCGGTGCGCAGGTATAACCACTCCCCGTCCGCCACGTAGAGCAACGGCTCGATATCGACGCGCTGCTTGTACGCGTAAGCGAGGCGGCCGATGTGCTGCGAAGCAAGCAGCGCCTGGCATTCGTCAGCGCCGAGGGTGCGAATCGTGATGGACATGCCGTGACACCGTCGGAGTGATGGACCGCGACTCTCCTGAATCTAGTGTACTGTCGCCGCAGTTCCCTGGCGAAAGGTGGTCGATGGATTTTGGCGCCAGCCAAGGCGCAATCCTCGCGATACCAGCGGTATCGCGAGGAATTGCAACGCCGGCTGGGGACAAAAGACACGACCGACTGCCAAGAGACTTCGGCGACGCAACACTGGCGACGGAGCACTCGCGCAGCGCCTCGATCACGGCAGGCGTGCTACAGGGAACGAAAATCGCGTGTCAGCGCCTTTACTGTTACGATGCATGGGCCTGAGGCCGGAACCATCCACCAGTCACCGCCGTGATGGAACCGCAACGCCTGCTGCCGCCGCATCTGGCGGAGCGCGTCGACCCGGTATTGCCCGCCGCACCGATCGCGCTGCGCGGCGAATTCGTGCTGTACTGGGCGCGCACCGCCGTCCGGGCGCACGAAAACCCGGCACTCGATGCGGCACTCACGCTCAGTGAAACGCTCGGCCTGCCGCTCTTCGTATATCACGCGCTTTCGGAGCGGTACCCGTACGCGAGTGACCGTCATCACATGTTTATCCTCGAGGGCGCACGCGACTTCGCGGCCGCACTGCGCACACGCGGAATTGGTACCGAATTTCACCTCGAGCGCGAAGGGCACCGCGGTCCGCATCTGCTGTCGCTCGCGAAGCGCGCTGCCATCGTCATCACTGAACTGATGCCCGTCGCACCACTGGCGGCATGGACCACGTCACTGCGGAACGCCATCGACGCGCCGGTCTGGCAGGTCGACACGGCTTGCATCGTGCCAGTCACGCTTGTTCGCACGTCGTACGACCGGGCGTTCGTTTACCGTGACGCGACTGCCATGCTGCGCCGCGATCGCGTGTCTGAACCGTGGTACGAAATCAGCAATCCGTCCAAGGCGTTTGTGCCGGCGCTGCCGTTCGAGCCCATCGATCTTGCGATCGCCGATTTTCCGGCGCTCATCAGGCAGTGCCGCATCGATCACAGCGTCGGTCCGGTGGGCGATACGCGCGGCGGCAGTACAGCGGGCTATGCACGCTGGAGGGACTACGTTGATTCCGGCCGCCTCGATCGCTACGATCGCTTGCGCAACGATCCTTCGCGCAGCGACGGCGTCAGTCGCATGTCGGCGTACCTGCACTACGGCATGGTCTCGCCACTGAGCCTGGCGCGGGAAGCCGCGGCGCGCGACGGCGAAGGCGCCGCAAAGTGGCTGGACGAGCTGCTGGTCTGGCGCGAACTCGTTTACACGTTCTGCTATCATCGTCCCGACCACGCCTCGATCGCCGCACTGCCGGTATGGGCCCGCGAGACATTGCGCGAACATGAGGTTGATGAGCGCGAGCTCTATGACTGGGAGTCACTCGCACGCGGTCGCACCGATGACTCGTTCTGGAACGCCATGCAGCATTCGTTGCTGGCGCACGGTGAGATTCACAACAACGTGCGCATGACGTGGGGTAAGGCGTTCCCGCGATGGACCCCGAATGCATCGCGCGCGCTGGCGCTCTCGATCGATCTCAATCACCGCTACGCACTCGACGGCCGCGATCCCGCGTCGTACGGCGGTCTGCTCTGGTGTCTTGGACAGTTCGACCGGCCGTTCACGCCACCGAATCGCATTCTGGGCACCGTGCGCGGCCGCGACACCGCGGATCAATCGGCGCGCACGAATGTCGGGAAGTACCTGCGGCACGTGCACCGCCCGTCATACACGGCACCGAAACGCATCGCGGTTATCGGCGCCGGGCTGGCCGGCCTCACCTGCGCGCGCGCGCTCGCCGATCACGACATCGATGTGACGGTGTTTGAGAAGTCGCGCGGAGTTGGTGGGCGCTGTGCCACCCGTCGCGACGGACCCTGGCGATTCGATCACGGTGCGCAGTACTTCACCGTGCGCGATGCGCGTCTTGCGCCGCTCGTCAGCAGCTGGCAGCAGCGCGGCTTCATCGCTCCGTGGCAAGGCGCGCTTGCGGTGCGTGACAGCGGCGTCTGGCAACCCGCCAAAACCGGTGTACGGCGCTGGGTCGGCGTACCGGGGATGAGTGCACTCGGTGCGCATCTGGCGCAAGATCTTCGCGTGCAACTGCAGACGCAGGTGGCGCATGTGCAGCGCGAAGGGAAGCAGTGGCGCCTGGTCGCCGACTCCGGGGCTGATCTCGGCGCGTTCGACTGCGTGCTCGTCTGCGTGCCGTCACCGCAGGCCGTCGCGCTGCTTAAAGCGATTGCGCCTGCGCTGGCTCAGGAGGCGGCAACGTCCGTTCTGCATCCCACCTGGGCAACGATGCTCGTGCTCGAACAGCAGCCCGATTTTCAGTTCGATGGCGCATTTCTCAATGACGATCCGGTACTGAGCTGGATCAGCCGCGACACCAGCAAACCGCTGCGTTTCTCCGACGAAGCATGGGTGCTGCACGCCAGCCGATCGTGGAGCAGTGAACATCTCGAGGACGATGCGGAGCAGGTCACCGACACGATGGTCAGCGCATTCGCGCGCGCGATCGGCAGCGCCGTGACACCGATCCATCGCGTCGGACACCGCTGGCGATACGCACTGCCCGACCCCGTCACGTCCGACACCGCACTGTTCGACGCCGCACAGCTGCTCGGTGCAGCCGGCGATTGGTGCGGCGGCCCGCGCGTGGAAGGAGCGTTGCTGAGCGGCATGGCACTCGCCGGTCGCGTGCTGACCCACGCGCATGTCATCAGCGGTGTAAGCTGAAAGACGCTCACACCCAGATCGACGCCAAAAAATGACGTACGCCCGCCAGCGACTGTGGCTCGGTATCACCGCCGTCGGCAGTACAGTGCTGGTGGCGATGGCCGCCGTCGCATTCGATCTTCCGCACCGGCTCATTCCGCCGCTTGCCGACCAGACATTCAACAGCGCGTTGTCCGCCATTGCTCTCGTGTGGATGGCGGAGGCGGCGCTGCTGATTCCGTTCGACCTCATTGGCGGCCTGCTGGTCGTGCGCGAACGACCGCCTTTGCTGCGCTGGCTTGCATCGTGGCTGCGTGCCATCCTTGTGCAGTGGATCTGGTTCGCGCTCTCAACCGCGCTCCTGCTGCGTACCGGCCAGCAGTTCGGCACGACGTACGCGCTGATCGTATTTCTTTTGCTGCAACTGGTCCTGACAAGTCGGCAGGGCCTGATTGCGTGGCTGGCCGGCGGCGTACGGCTTCGTGATGTCTCGCCGGAACTCGCTGCCGCAGCAAGCGCCGTTGGCATCGAGGCGCGAGCCGTGCGCGAAGTGGACGGCGATGATCCATCGTTTTCTGGTGGGTGGGTAGGCGCCGACGCCAGGGAATTGTGGGTGCCGCAGCGGTGGGTGCGCGAGCTGTCGAAGGAGCAACTCACCATTGCACTGGCGCGGCGTGTCGGCGTGCGCGCACTCGGCCTGAGGCGGCGCGGACTGCTCGCCGCTGTGGCGTGGAATTCAATCGGCTTTGCACTCGCGACGTCCATGCCTCACGCCGATCTCGTTACCGCAGCCGGTTTCGTCACGGTTATCGCGTGGTTCACGATCGTGTCGTTCATCGGAGTGCTCGTGCTCCCCAGCCTGTCGCGACCCGCGGTGCTGGCCGCCGATCGCTGGGCGCGCAGTTCGCACGATGGTGCCGCGGTCGCATCCACCATCACGCAGCTCGATCAATGGCAGGACGACGAGGCCGATCGGTCCGCTGCAGTCGAGTCGATTTTTCACCCGGTTCCATCGCGGAACGTGAGGTTGCGCGCACTCGAAGAGGCGCGTCCGACTGACACCGTTGCCGTCGCTGCCGGCGCCTGGCACGCGACGCGCCTGATGCTCTATCTCAGTTGGGCCGGCGTCGGCGGTCTCGCCCGCGCCGTGCACTGCAACGTTGGGCGACCATCGCTGTGGGTCCTGTTTCCCGGTGACTGATCGATGTGCACGATGCGGCACCGCGATCGGTAGATTCATCCCATGTCAACTGTCGCACAGCTGAAGGAACTCACGGTCGCCCCGCTTCAGGGCGCGATGCTCGGCGCATTGATTCTCGCCGCCGCGTGGCTGATCGGATTACCAATGGCACTCGGCATCGATCGAGTGCTGGCAATTCCGTTTGCGATACTTATTGGCGCACTGCTCGGCCGATGGTTTGTGCGTCAGCTGGCCTGGCTCGCCGCGGCGCTCTGCCTCATCGCTGCCATCGGCATCTGGTCGCCGATCGTGCCGGCACTGGCGGAGCCGTTCGTGCGAAACGATGCGCTGAACATCGCTGATGTCGATGCGGTCTTCGTCTTTTCGAACGGTGTCACATCGCGCGGCATGGTTTCCGGCGAAGGCATCGATCGATTGCTGTATGGCATCGCCGTGCGCGCGCGCAGGCCAGAGCTTCCACTGATTGTCAGTGCCGTGAAGTCGACGCCTCGCGGACCCGGCATTTCGTCGATGGCCGACCAGCGCAACGTGATCGCGCTCGCACCGGCAATCGGTCCGTCGGAGTGGATCGATTCGGTGTCCTCGACGCGCGACGAGGCTGTGAAGCTCACCCGGCGCGCATTTCTCGCGCGCTGGAAACGCGTGGCCGTGGTCACGTCACCATTGCACTCGCGGCGCGCCTGCGCCACGGTGGAGGCGATGGGATTGGCCGTGACCTGCGTTGTGGCGCCGTGGCGGGTGGCCGGCTGGCCCGCACGAACCGGAGCCGACCGCCTCGTGATCATGCAGCGCCTGACGTATGAAACATTGGCCTGGATCGCATATCGGGCGACCGGGTGGGCACACTGGAGCTGAGGGTGCGCGTGATTTCAGGCGATCCGGGCGGCAGCGTGCTCCGGAGGTGCCTAGATTGCTGGAGTGCCGTCCCGATAGCTCAGCTGGTAGAGCAGCGGACTTTTAATCCGTAGGTCGTGGGTTCGAATCCCACTCGGGACATGAGAAAAACGATGCGCCAGGGGGAGGGTAGACCCAATTACGACCCGCCGGCCAACGCGAGCCCGGCGCCCGAGCCCACTTCAAACTCGAGCTCGCCTGGACTGTCTGAAACGATTTTTGGATAGCGCGATCGCTGCTTCGTGCGTAGCTTTAACGGTCGTCTGTCACTCATCCTGAAAACCCCTGCCCGGACCCTACCTATGCGTCGTTCGACTTCCGTTCTCACCGCTGTGATCGCGATGGCTGCCCTCACCGCATGCGGCGGCGAGAAGAAGCCGGCCGCCGACTCCACCGCCGCAGCCGCTGCAGCGATGGGCGCTATGGCCGACAGCGCCAAGGGCGCGATGGGTGCCATGGCTGACAGCGCCAAGGGTGCCATGGGCGCCATGGCCGACAGCGCCAAGGGTGCCATGGGTGCCATGGCCGACAGCTCGAAGAAGGCAATGGGCGCGATGGCCGACAGCACCAAGAAGAAGGCGGGCGCCGCGATGGAGAAGGCTGGCGGCGCAATGCAGGATGCTGCCAAGAAACTGAAGCCGTAATTCGCTCTCCTGAGCAGAAGCAGAGCGCCCCGCGAGATCACTCGCGGGGCGCTCTGCTTTTCGGCGTCGCAACGTCAGCGCGGTGATTGGCCAGGTCAGAGCAGACGCGCCGTAGCCGCCTGAACGTCGGAGGTTCCGGTCACTCGCGCGAACAACTCACCGCGGCGCAGCAGCCGACCGAGCACGAAGGCACTCGTCAGCGCCAGCACACATTCCAGCGCACCGACAAGCAGAAAAACCTGGTCGTATTCAACCGCCCCTCTGTCATCACGCAGCACCGATACCAGCACGCCGCCGAGCGCCGGCCCCACCAGAAATCCAACCGAGCCGGCAATCTGGAACGCGCCGAAAACGCCGTCGCCGGCGCGTCGCGCAACTTCGCTCGTGAGCAGAAGATTCGGCGCAAACATCAGCGCCGATAACACGCCGCTGAGCACCATCAACGCCGGCAGCATCGGCAACGGCACGCGCGCGTACATCGCGAAGACCGCACCGAACAGAATGTTGCTGATCACCAGCGGCCGATACCATCCGATACGATCGGCCAGTCGCCCCGCCGGCCAGCAGAGCAACGCAAATGGCATCAGAAACAGCGCCATCAGCAGTCCACGCTGCGCGCCGGTTGCGTGATGCACATCGCCGAGGAACAGTGTGAACGTGCTGACGAAAACTCCGATCACAAAGCGATCCATGAACGCGTACGTGAGTGGCACCCACGCCAGCTGAAAGCCGGTGTTCCATGCGTATCGCCGGCTCGGTATTCGCGTCTGCTCCTCACGCGGAAGCGCGATGCCGAACGCGATCAGCGCCGCGAGAGTGAACGCGATTGCGCCCACCAGATACACGAGCGAAGGCGAGCGATCCACCAGCCGACCGCCCAGCGGAGATCCGATCGCGACGCCAATCATGAGGCTCGAGCCGAGCAGGCCGAGTGATGCGCCGCGGCGCGGTCCGGCAAGGCGGTTGGCGGCCACCATCAGCAGCGTGATTGCGGGCAGATGCAACGCGCCATCGATGATTCGCAGCGCAAACAGCGTCGAGAGCGTCGGCGCAGACCGCATACCGAGAAACACCAGCGCGTCGAGCGCCAGCAGCGACGACACCCAGATGCGCAACGCACCGGCCTTGCGCTGCCACTTCATTACCAGCGGCACAGCCATGATGCCGCTGAGCATGTTCAAAGTCATGAACGCGTGGGCGGCGGCAGCGCTGCCACCATGCTGCACCTGCACCAGTTCACGCAGGCCGGGAACCAGCAGCGTGACGGGGATCAGCGTGAGGATTGTCACGAGTGCGATCAGCAACCGGGCCATCCCGAAAAACTAATTCCCCGCCATCCGGTCTGACCGCTGGAATCCGGTGCGAAAGGACGGATGCGGTCAGGCGGCGAGACAAGGCAGCGCGCGCCACGCGTGCGCAGCCCATCGCTGTCTGGCCGCTTCGACCACCGCGGGATTCATTGGCGCACCGAGCAATGCGAGCCTGAGCAGCGCCTGCTCCGGCGCGAGAGCGGACGGATCGGCCTGCCGCGCCCAGCGACGCATCGCGCGATTGACCCGCGGCTCCACAAAACCGTCCGCGATCTCGCGGGCGGTGGCTTGCATCGGTGCGAGGCGCAGCCGGGCCACCGGAGAACATGCACCTCCAGCCGCTGACGGTATGAGTGTCAGCCCGGCTTCGCTGCGCAGCGAATCGGACCCTGGCATCGGCGTGAACCAGGCGGCACGCGCAATAGTGCCCAGATCCGGCGCACGCTCAGCGTCGTTGCGTGGCGCCACAACCGCGCGCACGGCAAGCGTCGGCATAGCGTCGAACAGTGCTGCCAGCGCGGCGCTGTGATCGCCGAATGCATCGGGGCCGGCTGCCGACGCATAGCCGCGGATCCAGCCATCCTGCACGGCACTCAGCGCGCCGTTCATGCGCCCCTGACGCGCGAGTGCCGCGGCGAGGAACCAGTCGGCCCCACGCGCCAGGAGTTCTGCCGGTCGTCTCGCCTCCACAGCATAGGCGGCGGTGGTGTAGCCGACTGGCACGAATTCGGCCAGCCGGGCCAGCGGAGCGGCGATGGGCTGGGTGCGTGATCCGCGCCACGCATTGTCGGTGGCGTAGGTACCTTCGCGGTTGGCGTAGTCACGTGCCGACTGCCAGTCCAGGTCATGCATCAATTCGTGGCCGACTGCTCCGAATCCGCTCGCGAGCGGAAGCGTGAGCGTACGCGTGCGCGGATCGTGCACAGCCAGGGCTCCAGCCAGCACCTTGTCACCGATGCGTACATTCAGCCCCGCGAAACTGGCGCGCGGAAAAACGTCACGGAGCGCATCGACTGCGGTTGCGAACTCACGCGCGTAATACGGCTGCCACGGCGCCGGCACATCCTTGCCGAACGTCAGCGATGCCAGCCCAAGACGTTCCGCCACCTGTTGCGGCTCGAGCGCGAGCGTGCCGGGATGGAATGGCGCCTCCTGACTGAGCGTGCGCATACCCTGCGATGCAAGGAGCACCGCCGCCGCGAGCATGGGGCCCAGCGTCGAATCGGCCGCCGCCGACGCGACGACCATCGGCAACGTTTCTTCGTTCGTGGCGCTCAGCAGCAGCTGATTCACGCGCGGAGTCACGGCAGTCCTGTGGTCAACCGCCACCACTGCCGCGTCGAGAACACTCAAACGCACTTGGGGTTGTGTCGGCCGTGCGCGCACGCTGATCAATAGCCCCAGCGCATTGGCGGCATTGGTTGGCAGCGGCGAGACGACAGTCATCGCGGCCGTGGAGTCGCGGTGCCGCGCCGCGCGCTCGATCGCACCCAGCATCGACGGAACGCGCGACGCGATGCGGCGCGGCGACGGTGCGGCCTCGGCCAGCAACGGTCGCTCAACAGCGAAGCGTCGTTCGCTGCGCCATTGCGCGATCACCTGCAGAACGTCGCCATCACCGCGTGACGCGGCAGTCAGTGCGCGCTCGACGTCGCGTCGCGCACGCGTACGATCGAAGGCAAGCAGCGCGGCAGCATCGAGAAGTGGTACCGCACCGGGCGGCAACACTCCGCGTGCACTCGCCTGTGCCGACGCAATGCGGATCGCTTCCAGCGCAAGCGGAGAATCGCCTTCCAGTGCCGCAACGCTGTCGACGACACGCAACAGCGCCCGACCGGAACCGCTGTCGGCGATCAGTGCGACGCCGAGGGCTTCCGGCATCGCGCGCATCGCATGCCGATCGTGAACGAGGCGCGCCAGAATCGCCTGCGAAACGCGACTGCGCCACACGATTGGAAGGCGTGGATCAGTGCGCGCCAGATCCACGAGCCGGAACGGACTGCCAAGTCCCAGCTCAGCGCGCGCGAGATAGCCGAGCGCAATCGCGGAAGTGAACGAGACACGCGATGTCGGCGCACGACGCACCGCCGAAGTGAGTGAATCATCGAAACGCGCGCCATCTTCGAGTGCCGCACGTACGGCGTGGCGCGCATCAGCGCGATCAGTGAGGCGCACGCCGGCAATCGTCAGCACCACAAGCCCGACACCGATACTCAGCGTCCGTGCGAGGCGTGTCCGAACTGATGGCAGGAGAAACGACACGGGACTCACCGGTGGAAGACGACGACCGCTCTGCAGGGAGACGATGCAACCTCCCGAAAACGCACATCGGTACCGCGACCAGTCGTGGTGACTGTCTCAGCCCGCGTAACTCGGGCGACCGATAAAGCGGCGAGAACTCAGATTAACAGTGTACCCGAAACGAGCACAGCGGTGCCGCAAGGTGCCAGCGCTGCCATCTGTTGGCGCTGCAAACTGTTGGAT
>JANMWU010000933.1:0-3117 GCA_031380785.1 Gemmatimonadaceae bacterium | reverse complement strand
CATCACCGGGACATCCTCATCGACACTACGCAAGCGACGCAACACTTCGAACCCATCGATGCCCGGCAGCATGATGTCGAGAATCACCAGGTTCGGAGCATGGTCACGCGCAATCGCAAGGCCCTCGGGTCCGGTTGCGGCGGTATCGACACAGAAGCCTTCGTACGCCAAGCCTCGCTTGAGCACGCTCGTTACGGCACTGTCGTCGTCGATCACCAGTATTCGCTGCATGGAGGTAGCTCCGAAGACGACATGGCGAAGGTGTGACTGCCGCTGATCTGTGCCGTCATCGGCTGCAGAGCCCGGTCTTGCATGTCTGAATGCACAAACGCGACGGATTGCCTGCACCGCGCAGGTATCCATCGCGACTTCGGCTCACGGGACGCGCGCCCCGTTCGTCAAGGTTATTAGAGAAGCTTGCTGCAAGGGCGACGTACGCGGCTCTGCGGAGCAATATACGTACCTGCGCGCAGTCACGCTTGGCCCACCGGCTGCGACGAGGCCGAAATCGACACAATCAGACGGAAACTTCTTAATTCAGCCCGGCTTCATGCGACCTTCAGGCGACCAGTCGATGCTCATGCAATGCGTTACCACTACGTCTGGCTGTTCTGGTCGAGCGCGTTCCTTTTGCCGTGGGCCGCGCTGTATTGGTCGGCGCCGCTGCTGCGGCGCATGATGCTCCGTGTAAGCCTCGCAACATCGCTGTTCGGTCTGACAGAACCGCTCTTCGTGCCGAGCTACTGGAATCCTCCCAGCCTCTTCGAGCTGGCGCAGCGAACACGATTCGATCTGGAAAGCCTGGTGTTCTCCTTCGGCATCGGCGGCATCGGCGCCGTACTGTACGCCGCACTGCGGCGGACGCATCTGGTATCACTCGCGACTCGAACGCGAGACGAACCGCTGCATCGCTTTCACCGCATTGCGTTGTGGGTTCCGATCGTGGCGTTCGTCATCCTGCAGTTTCTGCCATGGAATGCGATCTATTCTGCCCTGCTCGCGCTGGTGCTCGGCAGTATCGCGTCGGTGCTCTGCCGCCCGGGTCTCCTCACCGCCACGCTGATCGGTGGCGCGCTGTTCTTCGGATTGTACGGTGCATTCATGCTGGCGCTGGTCTGGACAGCGCCGGGGTATATCGCGGCGGTCTGGAATCTTCCGGCGTTGAGCGGCGTGCTGATCGGGGCGATCCCGCTCGAAGAGCTTCTGTTCGGATTCGCGTTCGGCTTGTACTGGAGCGGCGTGTACGAGCACATGTTCTGGGCCGAGAGTGTGCTGCATGCGAACGTCGCCGCTGCGGCGTGAGAGTGCTCACAACTCTGCAGCGTGCGTCGTTCGAATATTTTCTGCGCGAAACAAATCCGCGGAATGGCCTCGTGATCGACAAAACCGCGGAGAACTGGCCAGCAAGTATTGCTGCGACGGGCTTTGCGCTGGCGGCATATCCGATCGGCGCCGAGCGCGGATTGATGACGCGGACGGCGGCGGTGCAACGCACGCTCACGACGTTGCGCTTTCTCTGGCACAGTCCGCAGGGTCCTGAACGCGACGCGACCGGATATCGTGGGTTGTACTACCACTTTCTGGATTTTGAAACGGGGCGGCGCGCGTGGAAGTCGGAACTCTCAACCGTAGACAGCGCCTTTCTGCTGGCGGGTGCGCTCACCGCGGCCATGTATTTCCGTGGCGACACCGAGGATGAGCATGAGCTTCGGACGCTCGCCGATGCGCTGTACCGCCGGGCGGATTGGTGCTGGGCTCAGAACGAAGGCGAGACGCTGACGCACGGCTGGACACCGGAGCACGGTTTTCTGCCGTACCGATGGCAGGGCTATAACGAGGCCCTGCTGTTGTATGTCCTCGGTCTCGGCTCGCCAACGCATCCGCTGACCGAGGGGAGCTACGCCGCCTGGGCCTCCACGTACCGGTGGGAACAGCTGTACGGACACGACTACCTGCACGCAGGGCCACTCTTCATTCACCAGCTGTCGCAAGTCTGGATCGACTTCCGCGGCATTCAGGACGAGTACATGCGGGGCCGTGGGATCGACTACTTCGAGAACAGTCGTCGTGCGACGTACGTGCAGCGCGCGTACGCGATCGACAATCCGCGCGGATTCGCGCACTATGGCGAACATTGCTGGGGGCTGACCGCGAGTGATGGTCCTGGCCCGAGCGTATTGGTCGTGAATGGCGTGGAACGCGAGTACTTCGACTATCTCGCGCGCGCAGTGCCCCACGGTCCGGACGATGGCACCGTGGCACCGTGGGCACTGGCAGCGTCACTTCCATTTGCGCCGGAAATTGTGATTCCGGCGCTTGAGTACTGCGTGCACGATCTCCGGGTGACAGCCACCAGTCAGTACGGCTTCAAAGCGTCGTTTAATCCGTCGTTTCCGGATCCGTCAGCCGATGGACATGGTTGGGTGTCGCCGTGGCACTTCGGCCTGAATGAAGGGCCGACGGTGCTCATGATCGAGAATCACCTGACAGGTCTGATATGGCGCGCCATGCGTCGGTGTCCGTACATCGTGCGGGGGCTGCAACGGGCGGGTTTCACTGGAGGATGGTTGTGACAGTCGCTACCGAGCTGAGGGCACTGCTGGTCGCCGTGAATGCGCCTGATCAACAAATACCCGAGTGCTGACGGACCTCGCACGGAGAGTCGCAATGAACAGCGCCTATGCCGCTGTCGCTCACCGCGACGTGTCCTCGTGGCTTCTCGTCGGTTGCGGGGTCTGGCTCGTAGCGCTCGGTTTCTATTTCATCGCCGTCCGACCGCCACTGCTGCCTGAGGACGCGCGCTTCATGGGCACTTCGCCCGCGCAGATACGAGCCGCTGTGCCCGGTCTCGACGGTTGGCTGAAGAAAGTGTTTACCGTCATGGGCGGGTTCATCGCGGGCACCGGCGTGCTGACGGTGTTCGTGGCGTGGGCGGGAGTTGCATCACACGGCACCTCCTGGGCGCTGGCACTGACTGGCGTGGTGACCGTTGGCCTGATGAGCGCCACGAATTTTACTTTACGATCTGATTTCAGGTGGGTGTTACTCGTTCCGGCTGTAGTATGGGCCACCGCGCTGATTCTCCATATTGCACGCCGCGTATGACAAGCGCTGAGG